>DASUHU010000240.1:0-5596 GCA_036273395.1 Candidatus Limnocylindrales bacterium | reverse complement strand
AGCGAGCGCCGCCACTCCGCCCGAAGCTCGGCGGATCAATGACCAGGCCGTCATACCGCCGGCCGCGGCGGGTCTCGCGCTCCACGAAGGCCGGGGCGTCGTCGACGATCCAGCGGATGGGCCGATCCGCGAGCTCGTTCGCGGCTGCATTCGCCCGTGCCCACCCGACCGTGCCTCGGGCCGCGTCGACGTGGGTGACCGACGCTCCCGCGCGGGCCGCCGCAAGCGTGAGGAGGCCGGTGTGGGCGAACAGGTTCAGCACGACCGGCGCTCGGCCGAGGGCCGCCGTCGCCTCGGCGATCCGCTCCTCCAGCCAGCCGACGTTCGCGGCATGCTCGGGGTAGAGCCCGATGCCGCCGGAGGCGGCCGGCCGCAGCTCGAGCCGAAGGCCCGCGACCTCGACCGGCCACGACGCCGGCACCGGACCACTCCTCGCGCTCCAGCCGCGCGAGCGATCGAACCGCAGGTCCGCGCCGCTCCACCGCCCGGGCCGCCACCGCGCCGGCTCCATCGCCATCGGCGCAGGCCGGTCGACGACCCATCGCCCGAGCCGTTCGAGGCGTCGTCCGTCACCCGCGTCGAGGAGCGCCACGCCGAGCTCGACTCCGGGATCGGCGGCTGTGTCGTCTCGCTGACGGTCCATCGGAGCCATGATCGCCGAGCGGCTACGATCGCCGCGTCCCACCGCGTCCTCCCCGAGGTTTGGCGTGACCCGGATCGTCCTCTACACCGGCAAAGGCGGCGTCGGCAAGACGTCGATCGCCGCAGCGACCGCACTCCTGAGCGCTCGCGCGGGCCACCGCACGATCGTCCTGTCGACGGACATCGCCCACAGCCTCGCCGATGCGTTCGACCGGAAGCTCGGTCCGGAGCCGACGCGGATCACGGACAACCTGTGGGGCCAGGAGCCCGACGTCTACTTCAACATCGGGCGCTACTGGGGGACGATCCAGCGGTACATGGCCGAGCTCTTCGCGTGGCGCGGGCTCGACGACGTCCTGGCCGAGGAGATGACGATCCTCCCGGGGATGGACGAGCTCGGCAACCTCCTGTGGATCGCCGACCACGTCGAGTCCGGCAAGTACGACGTGATCGTCGTCGATGCCGCGCCCACGGGCGAGACGCTCCGCCTCCTGAGCCTGCCCGAGGCCAGCCGCTGGTGGGTCGAGCGAATCGCGCCGATCGGCCGGCGCGTGAGCCGCATCGGCCGGCCGATGATCGAGCGGATGATCGGCGTCCCCATGCCCCGCGACGAGGTCTTCGCCGCGGCCGAGCGTCTGCTCGAGCGCCTCGAGCAGGTCCATCGCCTCCTGGCCGACCCCGAGACCTCGTCCGTCCGCATCGTGCTGGCCCTCGAGAAGCTCTCGATCGTCGAGGCCCAGCGCTCGTTCACGTACTTCCACCTGTTCGGCTACCCGAGCGACCTCGTCGTCGCGAACCGGGTGCTCCCCGCGGACCTCGCGGGAGACGGCTCGTTCGGCGGGATCCGGCAGGCCCAGCAGCGCTACCTGCCCGAGGTCGAGGCCCAGTACGCGCCGGCTCCGGTGATGACCGTGCCGCTGTTCGATCGCGAGATGATCGGGCCGGATCGGCTCGTCGAGATCGGCGAATCGCTGTTCGGCGAGGAGGACCCGACGCGCTTCTACTACCGCGGCCGGCCATACCGGGTTCGACCAACCCGCGACGGCCACGTCCTGGAGGTGGCCCTGCCGTTCACCCAGCGCAGCGACATCCAGCTGAGCCGGAGCGGCGACGAGCTGCTGTTGCAGGTCGGTGGCTGGCGGCGCAGCATCGTCCTGCCGCGGGCCCTCGTCGATGCCCCGACGACCGGGGCGAAGATGGACGACGGCACCCTGAAGATCGAATTCCGGACCCGGGAACGGGTCCCGACCGGAGGACATCGTCGATGACCGAGTACCGCGCTGCCGGTGGCAGCAGTCGCCGCCCGCGCTCGTCCTCTCGAACCGCGGCGATGGGCTCGCCGGGCCTGCCCTCGACCGAGGCCGGTGGCGGCGCCGACCGCATCGCCGAGCTCGAGGCCCGACTGGAGCGCCTCGAGCGCGAGCCCGGCGCCCAGATGCGCGAGCGAAGCCGGGCGCTCATGCGCCGTGTCATGCCGGCCGAGGCGAATCGCCACTTCCGGAACGCCGCCCGCGAGCAGCTCCTGGGCTTCCGGGCGATCGTCGACTTCTGGATCGCGCGCGTGGACGATGCGGACGCTCGAGCCGGCACGGACGACGACGACCGAATGACGATCGAGGTCGAGTAGGGGACCGACGGGCCGCGGCCCGCGGCCCAGCGGCCCAGGGTCGGGCCTCCACGCTCGCGGTATCATCCGCGGGCGGCGCGACGGAACCGCGTCGCACCTCCGGGCGGCTAGCTCAGCTGGTTAGAGCACTTGCTTGACATGCAAGAGGTCACTGGTTCGAGTCCAGTGTCGCCCACCAACCCTCCGTCCTGAAGTCCTCCACCGTCGCGCCCGCGATTCGTGTCCGACCGCGACGCGACAGGGGCCAGGACCGGGCCTTACCCTTCGGCCATGGGCGGAGCCGCTGTCGGGATCATCATCGTGATCGTCGTTGCCGTGTGGGCCGCACGGCGCTCTCGGAACCGGCGCCGGGGCTAGCCCGCCCGAGCCGGCTTCATCGAAGCCCCGACCGGGATCCTCGAGGTCCGGGCTATTCGTCGTGGCTGAGGGCCGCACCGAGAAACGGCGGAACCTTGTCGTAGCGCTCGTGCATCGACGTGTCGGCGAGCCGCAGGCCGATCGGTGTCACGCCGGCCGGGATCCACTCACGCAGGATCGGGAAGACGTAGCCGTCGGACGTCGCAAGTGGCCGGACCTTGGCGCCGAGGACCTGCCAGCCGGCTTGGAGGAGCGAATCGAGGCGCGCTTCGGTGCCGTCGCTCATCCGGATGGTGCCCCACGCGAGCTCCAGGTCCTCATCGCCACGGTTGGTCACCGTGACCACCACTCGATCCTCGCTGCCGTGAGGCGAGAGCGCGATCCGGAGGGGGTCGCGCCGCCGCGACCACCGCACCGTCCACGTGACCGCCCGGACGAATCCGACGAAGCTCGCGACCGCGACGGCCATGACGAGCGCCGCGAGGCCGATCGCGACGAGCGCATCGAGCAGCAACGCCGCCTCAGTCGGGCGCGAGGGTGATCGCAGGCAATCCTTCGATGCCCGTCGAGCGGGCATGCTCGGACAGGCCGGCGAGGACCGCGAGATCGGCGACTCGGGTGTCGATCGGCCCGACGTCGGCATAGGCCTCTCGGTGGTCGACGCCGAGATCGGCCAGGTCGAGCCGCTCGGCCGCGGGCTGCGTGACGAGCAGATAGGGCCGGTGGCCGATCTGCTCGCGGACGGTGTTCTTCAGCAGTCGGTGGGCGACATTCACCGCCGGTCCGATGAGATCGCCGGCGGAACCCATGGTCTGGCGGACCGCGAGGCCCCGATGGATCACCGCCTTGAGGTCGAGCGTCGCGACCGCGAAGCAGGCGCTGCATTTGTCGTCGCTGGCCGTGCGGGCCAGGACGTCGCGCTGCTCCAGAAACGCGCTGTAGAGGGTCGCGAGGCGCTCGAGGACCGTCGGGCCATGGCCGTCGAGCACGCTCGCCGCGGCCGCCCCGAAGACCGCGTCACCCTCGACCTTCACGAGCTCGAACTCGGGCTGGAGGCCGTCGATCACGCCCTGCACGAGCTCGCCGAGCGCCCGGTATCCCGCCGGGAGCCCACCGCTGAAGTCCTCGCCGTGCATCGTCTCGACCCCGGCCAGGAAGCCCGTGTAGCCGGAGATGTCGACCAGCACGAGGTAGCGGTCGATCGCGTCGGCCCGGCTCGTGGCAGCGGTCTGCATCGCGGCGCGATCCTACGCCCGCGGCCCGCGGCGCGAGACCGCCGGAGTCGTGGCGCCCGGTAGACTCGCCCGCCCAATGCCGAATCCGCCCCCAGCCGCCGTCGAACCCGGGACCCGATTTCCGACGCTCGTGGGGTTCGTCGTCGGCGTCCTGTCATTCCTCGTCGAGTTCGTGGTCGCGCTCGCGATCGGGAGCGGCGGCCTCACCGTCCTGGTGCCGCTGGCCTACCTCGTCTTCGGGGTCTATGCGCTCATCGCGATGGGATTCGCGCCGTCGCGGCCGTTCCAGCGCGGGTTCGGGCCGGGCCTCGCGGTCGCGGTCCTGATCTGGCTGACCCTGTTCGATACGAACACCTTCGATCTCGTGGTCTACCTCGTGCTGACGATCGTCGGCTGGGCGGCTGGCCTCGAGCTCAGCCGCCGCCGCGGCCGACTCCCGTCCGAGCTGCCGGAGATGGGCCGCAGGCGTCAGCCCGGCTCCACGCGCCGGCAGTAGACCTGCGGTCGAACGCGCTCGGGCGTGATCCGGCTCGGCTCGGCCTCGCCCGCCAGGATCGCGCGCCAGTCCACGCCGTCGGCCAGACGCCGGCCCCAGCGCTCGAGGTCGTCGAGGCCCGGACCCACATCGTCGACGGCCACGTCCCGCGGCAGCCGGAAGTCGATCCGGTAGAACGCCGCCTCGGGGTAGTGCCGCTGGACGAGCCCGGTCTGCTGCTCGGACGGCGAGCGGAACAGCTCCGCGAGGACCCACTGGAGCCAGGGATAGAGCCAGGTCGGCCGCCGCCGATCGAGGTATCGCCCGGTCCCGAGCGACACGACCGTCGTCTCGGCGGGCTCGTAGTCGTCGGTGTATTCGAACGCCTCGACGCAGGCCTGGTAGACGGGATTGCCGGCCACGCCCGCGCCGCCGTCGACCAGCGTCCCGATCGTCGGCACGAACCACGGTGCGAAGTACGTCGGGGCCGCCGCCGAGGCGGTCACCGCGTCCACCAGCCGGATGCCACCCGTCCGATTCGCCGGCCTCCCCGTGCGGCTCTTCACGAAGTACCAGGGGTGGCCGTTCGAGAGCTGGACGGCGGTGAGCATCACGTCCCGGGGCACGTCGTCGATCCGCCAGCCGGCGTTCGATCCCAGCTCCGCCGTGAGGATGCGATGGAGCGTGCCGGTCTCGTACTGATGGCCCGTCACGACCCGCTTCGCGGCGCCGAGAATCGGGATCGATCGAAAGAGCTCCGGTCCGCGCCGGCGATACAGCGAGACCAGCCGCTCCGCCGGAATGCCCGCGCCGAGCGCACCGGCGACGACGGCACCGGTCGATGTTCCGGCGAGGAAGTCGAACGAGTCGCGGGCGGGCCGTCCCGTCTCGCGCTCGAGCTTCGCCAGGACGAGCGCGGGGATCATGCCTCGAACCCCGCCACCGTCGATTGCGAGGATCCGGCGTCGATCTGTCACGAAACCTCCCCCGCGAACGGCACCCGGATTTCACGCTCCACGGCGCGTCCCCGGCCATCCCTGAGAGCCACCAACCCGCAGGCTTCCCGTTGGAAAGGAGGCTCAGATGGTTCCTCTGCTGCTGTGGATCCTGGGGGTCCCGGGGCTCCTGATCATCCTGCTCCTGCTCCTCGGCGTCATCCACCTCTAGGCGACGCCGCCAATCCCCGACGGCACCCCGACGCGGGCGCCGTCGGGGGCCACCTCCGTCACGCGCAGCGTGTCGCCAGGGCTGGCGTATAGT
>DASUHU010000239.1:0-3141 GCA_036273395.1 Candidatus Limnocylindrales bacterium | reverse complement strand
TTGAGGTACAGCGCCGCGTCGGCGATGTAGATCGGGCTGTCGTAGTCGGTGATCTTGCCCTTGTATGGCGCCGAGGCGGTCGGGTCGAACACGACGTTCCAGCTCGTCGGAGCGGGATTCACGACGTCCGTCCGGTACATCAGCGAGTTGCCGCCCCAGCCGTGGGGCACGCCGTAGTGCTGGCCGTTCACGACGTAGTGGGGCGCGTTCTGGAGGAACGGCGCGACGTTCGCGAAGTCGGGGAAGATCGTGGGATCGATCGCCGCGACGTCGCCGTTGCCGATCAGGCGGAGGGTCGCGTCGCCCGACGCGGATACGCCGTCATAGGCCGTGCCGCCGGCCTGGCGCATCAGTGTGACCATCTCGTCCGAGGTGTCGGCCTTCTTGGCGTTGACCTGGCAGCCGGTCTGCTGCTCGAACGGGTGGACCCAGTCGTACTTCGGCACGTTCGAGCCGTCCTCGGCGTAGCCGGCCCAGATGATGATGTTCAGCTGGCCTTCGCCCGGTCCGATCGTCGGTGCCGCCGCCGCGACCGACGGAGCGGCGGTCGCGGCCTGGCTCGAGCCGCCGGTCGCTTCGGGTCCGCCGGCGGTGCTCGGCGCGGCCGAGCTGCCGGTGCTGCACGCCGCCGCGACGATTGCGACGATCGGCAGCAGAACGCTGACGCGGTGTCGGTGCATGCCCTCCTCCTCTCCTCGAGCCCCGGCTGGGTCAGCCGCTGATCTCGAAGTTGTGCTGCGCCTTCCAGATGAGCCGGACGCGCCGGCCGCGTGCCGCGAGAACGTCCATCGACGACGTCGCGAGATTCTGCTCGGTCACCACGAGCTCCGGGCCGGCATCCAGCGCCACGACGTAGCGCGTGTCGGGCCCGAGGTAGACCACCGTCCGGACGACGCCGAGCGCGCTCGTCTCGTCCGTCGCGGGCGCCGTGTCGGGATTCGCGAGGCGGATCTTCTCGGGCCGGACGGTGAACGTCCCGGCCCGCCCGATGATCATCGGCGCGGCGCTCCCGGACAGGAGGTTGGAGGTGCCCACGAACCCGGCCACGAACGCCGTGGCCGGCCGCTCGTAGACCTCCGCGGGACGCCCGACCTGCTCGATCCGGCCCTGGCTGAAGACGGCCAGGCGGTCGCTCATCGTGAGCGCCTCCGCCTGGTCGTGGGTCACGTACACGAACGTGATCCCGACCTCCTGCTGGATCGCCTTCAGCTCCAGCTGCATCTCCTCGCGGAGCTTCAGGTCGAGGGCGCCGAGCGGCTCGTCGAGGAGCAGCACGCGCGGGCGGTTCACGAGCGCGCGGGCAAGCGCGACCCGCTGCCGCTGGCCGCCGGAGAGCTGGCTCGGCTTCCGCCGCTCGTAGCCCCCGAGGCGGACCATCGCCAGGGCCTCGCCGACTCGCCGCTCGCGCTCGGGCTTCGCGACCTTCCGGACCATGAGCCCGTAGCCGACGTTCTCGCCCACGGTCATGTGGGGGAACAGGGCGTAGTCCTGGAAGACCGTGTTGACGTCGCGCTCGAACGGCGGCTTCGTCGTGACGTCCTCGCCACGGAGGAAGATCCGACCCTCGGTCGGCAGCTCGAACCCGGCGATCATCCGGAGCGTCGTCGTCTTGCCCGAGCCCGACGGTCCGAGCATCGAGAAGAACTCGCCGTCCTCGATCGCGAGATCGATCCCGGCGACGGCCAGGACGCCCCGCTCGGCTGAGTCCGCGCGGGGCGCGTCCACGGACCGAGCGACCCGCCGGCCGACCTCGCCCCCGAAGCGCTTGACGACGCCCCGCAGCTCGACGGCCGCGGGCGTGGGCGCGCGGCTCGGGCGGCCACCGGATCCGTCCCGCTGGGCATTGGGCCCGGTGGTCTCGGGGCCCCTGGCTGGCTCGATCAGGCTGAGCACGCTCTCCTCGTGCGGGTCACGTCGATCGCCTCCTCGCGAACCGTCGCGATTCGTGGCGGACAACGCGTCGTACCACGAGAGTCGCACGGCTCGACGGGATCATGGCCCGGGGCGCTGACTATCGGATCGGGCCGCGTGCGGTGTCAAGGATCGATGGGCCGGCGCTCGGTGTACGCTTCCGTCCGATCCATGCGGCCGTCGCCCCCGGCCGTTGCGAACCCGACCGAAGAGGAGCCTCCCACTCGCCATGACGTACGTGATCGCCGAGCCCTGCATCGATGTGCTGGACCTGTCGTGCGTCTCGGTGTGTCCCGTCGACTGCATCCATTACGAGGAAGGCGTCGATCGGAAGCTCTTCATCGACCCGAATGAATGCATCGACTGCGGCGCCTGCGAGCCGGAGTGCCCGGTGAACGCGATCTTTCCGGAGGACCAGCTCCCGCCGGAGTGGGCCACCTACGCCCAGATCGACGCGACCTGGTACGGCGACAAGGGCGCCGCGCGAGCCGCGGTCGACAAGGAGAAGCCCGCGGGCTGATCCGGCCCGCTTGACCCGCGTCGACTCGCCGCCCCCGACCCGCCCAGGTCGGCCGAGCTCGGAGGCGGGCCCGTGATCCGAGGCGCAATCGAGCGAGCCATGCGCTCGCTCCTGCTGGCCCTGTCGCGCCGGCGCTTCCTCGGGCGCCTCGCGGTGCGATTGCCATTCACCCGGCCGATGGTCGCCCGCTTCGTCGCGGGCGAGTCGCTCGAGGCGGCGCTGCCCGCGATCGAGACGCTGCACGAGGCGGGATTCGGCACGACCGTGGACCTGCTCGGCGAGGCCGTCTCCGACGAGGACGCGGCTCGTGCCGCGGCAACGGCCTACGTCGACGCGCTCCACCGCCTCGCGGATGCGGGGCTCGATCTCAACGTCAGCGTGAAGCTCAGCCAGATGGGCCTCGAGCTGGGACCGCAGGTCGCTCGCCAGAACGCGGCCCGGGTCCTGGCCGCCGCCTCGGAGCTGGGCGCGTTCGTCCGGATCGACATGGAGGACCACACGACCACCGACGCGACGCTGGAGCTGTGGCGGCAGCTCAGGCCGGTCATGGCCGGCCAGGGCGACGTCGGGCTCGTGATCCAGGCCGCGCTGCGGCGGAGCGAGGCGGATCTCCCGGGCCTGATCGCCGACGGCGCCCGGATCCGGCTCTGCAAGGGCGCCTACAAGGAGCCCGCCGCGGTGGCGTACCCGGACAAGGCCGAAGTCGATGC
>DASUHU010000238.1:0-5793 GCA_036273395.1 Candidatus Limnocylindrales bacterium | reverse complement strand
GTTCGTGTTCCGGAGCTCCTCGATGATCTTCTTGAGCCGCTCCTCGAACTCGCCGCGGTACTTCGTCCCGGCAACGAGCGACCCGATGTCGAGCGTCAGGACGCGCTTGTTGAGCAGGATGTCCGGCACGTCACCGGCGACGATCCGGTGGGCCAGGCCCTCGGCGATCGCCGTCTTCCCGACGCCGGGCTCGCCGATGAGGGCCGGGTTGTTCTTGGTCTTCCGGCCGAGGATCTGGATGACTCGCTCGATCTCCTTCTCGCGGCCGATCACCGGATCGAGCTTGCCCGCGCGCGCGGCCTCGGTGAGGTTGATCCCGAGCGCGTCGACCGTCGGGGTCTTGGAGCTCCGCTTCGTCTCCTGGGCCGGTCCGACCGAAGAGCTCTGCGACAGGACCCGGATGACCTCGTGGCGGACCTTGTCGAGGTTGACCCCGAGGGACTCGAGGACGCCCGCGGCGATGCCCTCGCCCTCGCGGACCAGGCCGAGGAGCAGGTGCTCGGTGCCGATGTAGTTGTGGCCGAGGCGGCGGGCCTCGTCGATCGCGAGCTCGATCACGCGCTTGGCCCGCGGCGTCAGCCCGACCTCGCCGACGACCGGCCGATCACCCCGACCGATGATGAACTCGACCGCCGTCCGAACCTTCGGCAGCTCGACGTTCATGTTCTCGAGGACGCGGGCCGCGACGCCTTCCCCCTCGCGGACGAGACCGAGCAGCAGGTGTTCCGTGCCGATGTAGTTGTGGTTGAACCGCTGCGCCTCGTCCTGGGCGAGTGTCAGGACCTTGCGTGCCCGATCCGTGAACTTGTCGAACCGCTCCATGGCGTCGAACGCCCGTTCCCCTTCCGCGCCTCCGTGGCGCCCGGCCATGCTAGCACGCGACCCTTGCACGAAGACCCATCCGAACGGGTCCGTCGTGTCGGAATCCAGCCCCCCGGGCGATCGGCGGGGGGAACGAAAACGGCCCGCCGGCGATGCCGGCGGGCCGTCGATCGGAAGGCCTCCCGTCAGGCCTCGGTCGCGTCCTTCGACGCCTCGGCAACCGCCTCGGTCTCAGCGCCAGCGGCGCCCTCGGCCGGCGCAGCCTCCTCGTCGCTCGCCGCGTCTGCGTCACTAGCGGCTTCCGGCTCGGGAGCGGCCTCGGCTTCGCGAGCAGCCTCGGCGTCCGCTGCCTTCGCGGGCTCCGCCGCAGCCGGCTCCGCCTCCGCGGGCTCCGCCTCCGCGGGCTCCGCCTCCGCGCTCGGGGCCTCGGCGGTCGCCGCTGCCTCCGGGTCATCGGCGGCAATGGCGCTCGGTACCGGCGCCTCGGCCGGTGGTGCGACCTGGGCCTCGTCGCCGGCGCCGCTCGCGGTCACTGGCTCGGGCTCGGGCGTCTCGGCCGCCTCCGCGGCCGCGATCTGCTCGCGGACGCCGGCGAACGCGGCGGCAAGCGTCGTGTCGATCCCGCCCTCCGGCTCCTGGATCGCGTCGGCCGCGGTGTACGAGCGCTCCCGCTCGCCCCGCTCCGATCGACCTCGACGCTCCGGTCGAGCGCCGCCCGCGCGCGCCGGCGCGGGAGCGGGCATGGCTGCCATCGGCTCCGGCGTGGGTCGGGCGGGCGCCTCTTCGGCCTGCTTGAGGCTGAGGCCGAGACGATGCCGGTCGGACTCGAGGCTGATGATCCGGAGCTTGAGGAGCTGGCCCTCGTGGACGACGTCACCCGGGTGGGCGACGCGCTGGTGCGAGAGCTCGCTGATGTGGATGAGACCCTCGAGGCCGTCGCGGACGCGAACGAACGCGCCGAAGTTGACGAGCTTCGTGACGGTACCGTCGATGATGTCCCCGACCTTGAAGTCGGCGACCGTCGAGTGCCACGGATCGGGTTGGAGCCGGCGGATCGAGAGGCTGATCCGGCCGCGCTCGTGATTGATGTCGATGACCTCGGCCTCGACCTCGTCCCCGACGTGGTACCCGGCCTCGGGGTTGTTGACCTTGTTCCACGAGAGCTCACTCTTGTGGACGAGGCCATCGATCCCGCCGAGGTCGATGAACACGCCGAAGGGGGCGATGGACCGGACGGTGCCCTTGACGCGCTGCCCGACCTTCAGGCTGCTGAACAGCTCGTCGCGCTTCTCGCGGCGCTCCTCGTACAGCGCGACCTTCTCGGACAGGATCAGCCGATTGGCCTTCCGGTTGACCTCGAGGATCTTGAGCCGAAGCTTTCGGCCGACGAACGGCTGGAGCTTCTCCGCGATCTCCTGGGCCGCGTCCCGCGGTTGGTCGTTCTGGGGCCGTCGCGGGAAGTCGACGATCTGGCTGATCGGGACGAAGCCGCGGATGCCGCAATCGACGATGAGGCCGCCCTTGTTGTGGTCGATGACCGGCGCTTCGATGATCGCGCCCGCCTCGAACTGCTCCTGCATCGCGCGCCACTTGCGCTCCAGGCCGGCGCGGCGGAGCGACAGGACGACGTGGCCCTCGGGCGACTCGGGCTGCAGGACGTAGACCAGGACCGTGTCGCCGATGCTCAGGGCCGGCTGCGTTTCGGCATTTCGCCCGAACAGCTCGCGATTGCTGACGACGCCCTCGCTCTTCGCGCCGATGTCGACGAGGATCTCGTCCTTGTCGATCCGGACGACGGACCCCTCGACCACGTCCCCATGCTTGAAGCTCTTGATCTCGCCATCGGTCTCGGCGAGGAGCTCCTCCATCGTCGTCGGCTCGGGACCGGACGGGCGCGGCCGCTCGCCATTCGCGGCGACGGCGGGCTCCTCTGGCTCGGCAGCCGGCTCGGCCGGAGCGGCTGCTGGTTCGGCCGGAGCGGCCGCGGCGGGCTCCTCTGGCGTGGCAGCCGGCTCGGCCGCTGTCTCTGGCGCGGCCTCGGCCGTTGCGGACGCGGGCTCCGTCGCGGAATCGCCGGCTGCCGGCGTGTCCGCCTCGGCGGCGTCGGCGGCGTCGGCGGCGTTGGCGGCGTTGGCGGCGTCGGCCTCGGAGGGTGCCGCTGCGGCCTCTGCCTCCGGCGCGGCCTCTGGGAGTTCGGCCTCGGCGGTGGTCGCGGAGGCGGCGGGCTCGTCGTCGACGGTCATCGTCGCGACGCTCGGCTCGGGCGCCGCGGCCGGGGCATCTGCCTCGGTCGGGGTCGCCGGCCCGTCCTGGAGTTGGTCGGTCAAATCGATCTGTCTCCTGTCATCGAAGTCCCCGCGGAATCAGAAACGGCCCGAGCGCTCGCTCGGGCCGTCGGTCTTTGCGATCAAGTGGTCCGTGGCGTTGTTCCGCGGTCCGCTCCTTCGAAAGGCGAGGGGGTGAACGAGGCTGTTCTGCTGTTCCGCCCCGCAGGGCCCCGGGAGTCTAGCACGCGTTCCCGCACGGCTACAATGCGTGCGACCGTGCCCGAGCTGCCCGACCTGGCCGTCGTCGTCGACGCCTTCCACGCGGCGCTCGCCGGTCGAACCGTCACCTCCGCCGAGGCTCCCGCACCGTTGGCCATGCGCGGAACGCCCAACGAGCTCGCCGCGCTCATCGGACAGCGGCTCGAGGCCATCCGGCGGCGCGGGAAGTTCGTCACCTTCGTGCTCGATCGCGACCGGGTCGTCATCAACGCGATGCTCACCGGCCGCTTCCAGCTCGCCGATCCCAAAGCAAAGCGACCACAGAAGACCTCCGTCGTACTCGGATTCGGGGCTCGGCCCGGGCCTCCCCGAGACACCGCCCGATGGACGCGCGGCGCAGGATGGCTGCCGCGCGACGACGCTCCGATCGACGTTCGCTATCGCGACCCGAGCCAGATGGGCAAGGTCTACCTCGTGCCGGACGGATCGGGCCGGCCGGTGCCCGGTCTCGACGACGATCAGGGCCCGGACGCGGACGACCCCGGTCTGACCCTCGAGGTCTGGCGCGACCGGATCCGGCGGCATCCCGGCGAGCTCAAGAGTCTCCTCCGCAACCAGGCGTTCATCGCGGGGATCGGAAACGCCTACAGCGATGAGATCCTGCACGCGGCTCGGCTGACGCCGTTCCGGCGGCGGTCGTCGCTCGCGCCGGAGGAAGTCGAGGCGCTCCATTCGGCGACGGGGTCGACGCTCGGCTCGGCGATCGAGATCCTCAGGGAGCGCGTGCCGCCCACGTTCGAGCACCAGGTTCGCGACTTCCTCGCGGTCCACCTCCGCGGCGGCGAGCCGTGCCCGCGATGCGGCACCCGGATCAGCCAGGTGAGCAGCCGCGGCGAGGTGACCTCGTGGTGCCGGGGGTGCCAGCGGTAGGCATTCGAGCTTCGTGCCTGCAGCGCCTCTCGGTCCTCGGAGGTGCTCGCCTAGGGAATGAGCAGGACCTGCCCGATGTGCAGGCGGCTTGGGTCGGTGATCCTGTTCAGCCGGCTGATCGCGGTCACGGTCGTGTGGAATTGCTGGGCGATCGTGTACAGGGTGTCGCCGCTCTTGACCTTGTAGGTCCTGAAGCTTGGCGCCGGTGTCGCGGGGGCCGTCGTCGGCGCAACGCACGGAGCGGGCGTTGCGGTGGGCGCCGGGGTCTCGGTGGGTGCTGGCTCCGAGGTGCTGGGCACCGGGGTCGAGCTGACCGCAGGCGCCGGTGTTCCAACTGGGATCGTCGGGGTGGGATTCGCGACGGCCGTCAGGGGCGTTGCGCCCCAGCCGCCCGAGAGCCCGAGCGCCACGAGGAGGCTTGCCAGGAGCACGGCCGGGATCGCCGGCCAGGTCCTCCGGTCCGCGAGGAGGGCGGCGACGGCTGCCCGAAGGCCCCCGACCTGCTCGACGACGGGCGTGGTCCGGGCCAGGGCCCACCGTCCAGAGCGCTCGGGCGGCTCCGCCGTGCCGGTGCGCGCCGAGCGCGCCTTGATCGAGGCGACGTACGTGGCGCACCCGACGTGGGCCGAGGTCAGGCAGAGCCTCGCCTGCTTCGTGGGCGCGAGCGACGTCGACGGCACGAACGCCGCGCACCGATGGTCGCGATCGGGGACGGTCATTCGCCACGCCCCATCCGCGGCCACGAGGAACGGGCACGCGCCCGCAGGCGCCAGGGCGGTCATCGGTGCGTCGGCCATGGGCCCCGAGGATACGCGGCCCCGCGGCCGCTCGGAGGCCAGCTCCGGGCCCGCACGTGCTCGGCGTTCCTCGGACTCAGCCGGCCCCGGACGCACAAAATCCTGGCGACGACCTATTTTCCCGAAAGGCTGCCCTCTCAGTATCTTCGGCGCTGGAGAGCTTGACTGCCGTGTTCGGGATGGGAACGGGTATGGCCTCTCCGCTAGTGTCACCAGGATCTTGCTGCTGAATCGTGATCGGCGGCTGCCGGCGCGCTCGTGAGCGCGGGGCGCCAATTGGAGTCGAGATCATCGATCTCGTCGTTGTCGGAAATCATTCGACGGTGCCCAGCCCCTGACCCTTGATCAGGTGCTGAAGTGGTCAAGCCCTCGACCATTAGTACGGCTCAGCTTCATCCGTCACCGGACTTCCACATGCCGCCTATCAAGCAGGTCGTCTACCTGCGGTCTTACCCGGTTGACCCGGTGGGGAACCTCATCTCCAGGCGAGCTTCGCACTTAGATGCTTTCAGCGCTTATCCCTGCCGAACATAGCTACCCAGCGGTGCCCCTGGCGGGACAACTGGCACACCAGCGGTTCGTCCACTCCGGTCCTCTCGTACTAGGAGCAGCTCCTGTCAAGTTCCCTACGCCCACGGCGGATAGAGACCGAACTGTCTCACGACGTTCTGAACCCAGCTCGCGTGCCGCTTTAATTGGCGAACAGCCAAACCCTTGGGACGTACTTCCGCCCCAGGATGCGACGAGCCGACATCGAG
>DASUHU010000237.1:0-15368 GCA_036273395.1 Candidatus Limnocylindrales bacterium | reverse complement strand
CGCCGTCAGGGCTCCGCGGGGGACCGAATTGTCCTGCCGCGGCTGGGGCCAGGAAGCGGCCCTCCGGATGCTCATGAACAACCTCGACCCCGAGGTCGCCGAGAACCCCGACGCCCTCGTCGTCTACGGCGGCACGGGTCGGGCCGCGCGGAGCTGGGCCGCGTTCGACGCGATCGTCCGGGAGCTCCGGCGCCTCGGCGACGACGAGACGCTCCTCGTCCAGAGCGGCAAGCCGGTTGGCGTCCTGCGAACGCACGAGTGGGCCCCGCGGGTGCTCATCGCCAACTCGAACCTCGTGGGGAAGTGGGCGACGTGGGAGCACTTCCGGGAGCTCGAGCAGGCCGGCCTGATGATGTACGGCCAGATGACGGCGGGCTCCTGGATCTACATCGGGACCCAGGGCATCCTCCAGGGCACGTTCGAGACGTTCGCCGAGCTGGCCCGCCAGCACTTCGGCGGGACGCTCCGCGGCCGGGTCGTCCTGACCGCCGGACTGGGCGGCATGGGCGGTGCCCAGCCGCTCGCGGTCACGATGAACGACGGCGTCGCGATCGTCATCGAGGTCGACGAGGCGCGGGCGCGGCGGCGGCTCGAGATCGGCTACGTCGACCGGCTCACCGAGGATCCCGGCGAGGCGCTCGCCCTGGCTCGACGGGCCGCCGCCATCGGCGAGGCCGCCTCGATCGCGCTCGTGGGCAACGCCGCCGAGATCGAGCCCGCGTGGGCCAGGGCCGGCGAGCGGTTCGACGTCGTCACCGACCAGACCTCGGCCCACGACGCGCTCGCGGGCTATGTGCCGTCCGAGATCTCGCTCCCGGATGCCCAGCTCCTCCGCGAGCACCAGCCCGACGAGTACGTCACGCGCTCGATGCGCTCGATGGCCGACCACGTCCGGGCGATGCTCGCGTTCCGGCGAGCCGGCGCGGTCGTCTTCGACTACGGCAACAACCTCCGGGCCCAGGCCAAGGAGGCCGGCGTCTCGGACGCGTTCGACTACCCGGGCTTCGTGCCGGCATTCATCCGGCCGCAATTCGAGGAAGGTCGCGGTCCGTTCCGATGGGCGGCCCTCTCGGGCGATCCGGCCGACATCCGCCGAACCGATCGGGCGATCCTGGAGCTCTTCCCGCAGGATGCCGGCCTTCGCCGCTGGCTGACCCTCGCCGAGGCCAAGGTCCCGTTCCAGGGCGTCCCGGCCCGGATCTGCTGGCTCGGCTACGGCGAGCGCGCGAAGGCCGGCCTCGTCTTCAACGAGCTGGTCCGGAGCGGCGAGGTTTCGGCGCCCATCGTCATCGGCCGCGACCACCTCGACTCGGGCTCGGTGGCTTCACCCAACCGCGAGACCGAGGCGATGCGCGACGGGACGGACGCGGTCGCGGACTGGCCGCTGCTCAACGCCCTGGTCAACACGGCCGCGGGAGCCACGTGGGTGAGCATCCACCACGGCGGCGGTGTCGGGATCGGCTACAGCCAGCACGCCGGGATGGTCGTCGTCGCCGACGGCACGGACCTCGGGGCGCGGAAGCTGGAGCGGGTGCTCACCACGGACCCGGCGATGGGCGTCCTCCGCCACGCCGACGCGGGCTACCCCCGCGCGATCGAGGTCGCGCGGGAGCGCGGCCTCCGGATCCCGATGCTCGAGGATCAGGCCGCGACCTGAGGGACGTCCCCGGGGGTCGCGCCATCGGGCGACGTCGCGGACGACGTCTCGGGCGCATCGGTCGAGGGCAGCGGCGGCTCGAGGCCGAGGTCTCGCA
The DNA here is from genome assembly GCA_036273395.1 of Candidatus Limnocylindrales bacterium. Classification (GTDB taxonomy): domain Bacteria; phylum Chloroflexota; class Limnocylindria; order Limnocylindrales; family CSP1-4; genus UBA5189. The sequence goes on along the minus strand of DASUHU010000237.1, from coordinate 13,614 downwards.
ACCGCTTCGACGCCAGCGCGAGGGCCGAGACAGCGGCCATCCCGAGTCCCGCGACCGCGAGCACCCCGGCCAGGCTGACCTGGACGAGGGCTCCCGCGACGAGCTCGGAGATCGGGACGAGGCCCGTCGAGGCGAACATCAGCAGGCTCATGACCCGGCCCATGATCGACCTCGGGACGCGGGCCTGGATCCAGCTCATCCCGAGGAGGTTGCCGTAGCCGAGCGTCAGCCCGCCCAACGCGGACAGCCCCGCGGCAACGGCCGTCGAGTCCGCGATCGCGAGCCCGGCGATCGCCAGCCCGCTCGCCCCGAGCGTGACCAGGACGACGACGCCCAGGCGCGAGGGCCTCGGTGAGGGCAGCGCGGCCCCGGCCAGGTAGCCGACCAGCGATCCGGCGCCGAAGGCCGACATGATGACCCCGTAGGCCGCCGCGCCCTCCGGCAGCCGGGTGAACGCGAGGACCGGGAGCCCGACCTCGATCGGCCCGACGATCAGCAGATTGGCCGCAAGGCTGATGAGGACGATGAGCCGCAGCGTCTGCTGGTGCCAGACGAAGCCCAGCGCCTCACGGATGGCCGCCGCCATCGGCGCGACCTCGTTCGCGGCGCGCGGGCGCCCCACGATCAGCAGCAGCGTGACGATCGATGCCACGAAGCTGGCGGCATCGAGCAGCAGGGCCAGCGCGATCCCCGCGGTCCCGACCCCGCCGCCCCCGGTCGTCCCGAGCGTCGCGATGATCGCGCCCGCGACCGCCGGCCCGACGAGCACGGCCAGCTGGGCTGTGCCCTGGACGATGCCATTGGCTGACTGGATCTGGCTCGGCTCGACGAGCTCCGGGACCATCGAGGTCTGGGCCGGGTAGAAGAACGCGTCCGCCACCCCGAAGACGAGCGCGAAGCCGTACAGCATCCAGAGCTGCGCCTGGCCACTCAGGACGACCAGCCCCAGCGTCCCGACCGCGGTGAGGCGGACCGCATTGGACGCGAGCATGACCCGCCGGGGCGAGAGCCGATCCGTCCACACGCCGCCGACGACCATGAGGAGCGCCCGCGGGATCGACATCACCGCGAGGACGCCCCCGAGGGCCAGCGAGCTGCCGGTCAGGATCAGGGCCAGCCAGGGCAGGGCGATGAGGGCGAACTGGTCGCCGAGCGCGGAGATCGACTCGCCGAGCCAGAGCAGCCGGAAGTCGCGGGTCCGAAGCGGGGACGGCGGCCGCTGGCTGGTCATTCGGCCACCAGCCCCGGGGTCCGTGCCTCTGGGCTCGGGATGGCGGCCGGCTCGTCGCCGACCGGCTCGGGCATCTCACGCAGCTTCCGGACCGGCGAGAAGAACGGGAAGAGGGCCGGGATGAACCCCAGGATCGCCGCGATCCAGATCGTGGGATGGAGGCCGATCACCGAGGCGATGGCCCCGCCGATGAGGCTCCCGATGGGCATCGTGCCCCAGACGAGGAATCGCACGGTGGCATTCATCCGGCCCTGCATCCGCGGCGGGCAGATCGCCTGCCGGTAGCTGACCTGGTTGATGTTGTAGATCATCTGGGACAGGCCGCCGAAGATCCCGCCCGCGATCAGGAAGGGCAGGGCCAGATCACCGGCTGGAGCGAGCGCGACGAAGAGCAGGAACAGCCCGCCGATGGCGAGCGAGCCGACGATCGTCGGCCCGAGGCCGAAGAGCTTCGCGATCCGATTGGCGGTGAACGCGCCGACCAGCGCGCCGATGTTGCCGATCGCGAAGGCGATGCCGATCTGGCCCGCGGTCAGGTGCAGCTCGTTGACCGCATACAGCACGTAGATCGCGAAGCCCATGCTGCTGAACAGGTTCGAGGTCGCCGTCCCGAACGAGATGCCGCGGAGCGAGGCGTTCCGGAGGACGAACGACAGGCCCTCGCGGACGTCGCTCACGATCGATGGGCGCTTCTCGCCGGTCGCGTCCGCGGGATGGAGGACGGGTGGCTCCGGCTTGCGGATGAGGAAGACGAAGAACGCCGACCAGACGAATGACACCGCATCGGCCACGACGGCGAACGGCGCGCCGATCACCTGGATCAGCACGCCGGCGACCCCGGGGCCGCCGATCTGTGCGGCCGACTGGCTGATCTGGAGCTTGGAGTTGCCCTCGATGAGCTCGTCCCGCTCCACGATCGAGGGCAGGTAGCTCTGGTTCGAGACGTCGAAGAAGACGGTCAGCGTGCCCGTGATGAACGCAACGAGATAGAGCTGCCAGATCGTGAGCCAGGCCGGGTTCAGCGCGTACACGATCGGGATCGTGATGAGCGCGGCCGCCCGGCCGAGGTCGCCGGTGATCATGATCGGGCGGCGGCGGAGGCGATCGACCCAGGCGCCCGCCGGCAGCGTGAACAGGATGAACGGCAGGAACTCGATCACGCCGAGGAGGGCGAACTCGAACGCGCCGACGTCGAGGTAGCTCGCCGCGACCAGCGGGATCGCGAGCGCGCTGATCTGCGACCCGAAGACGCTGACGGTCTCGGCGGTCCAGAGCTTCAGGAAGTTGGGATGGCGAAGGAGGCCACCCCGCGGCGTGGGCTGGGACGCGGTCATGGGCGTCGGAGTCTACCCGTCGATCTGTTCGGACGTCAGTGGGCGAGGGCCCGGGTGACCTGGTGCCGAGAGACCCGCCCGACCGCGAGCCGCCGGAGGAAGGCGACTCGCGGCAGGGCCAGGTGATCGCCGGCGTCGGCGCGGCGAACCGCGTCCCCGTACCGGTCGGAGCGGAGGTCGGGGCTGACATGGCGGAGCTCGGTCATCGGGCTGAGCAGCTGGAAGAGGGCCGGAGGCATCAGATTGGCTCCTTTCGTTGTGGTTCCTCGGTCCGAGGCTTGAGGTGTGCGTCGTGCAGGACGAGTTATCGCACGGTTACTTGCGAAAAGTCAATACCTAACTTGCGAAATCGAAACTATGCCACCACGAATGAGCTGCCCGAGCCTGGAAGCAGCGACCGGTTCGCGCGAGGGAGCCGCTGTGTCACGATCTCGTCGTGCTGGTCGAGTCCGTCCCCAACTACTCCGAGGGCCGGCGCATGGAGGTCGTCGACCGCCTCGCTACCGCCGTGACCGGAACGCCCGGTGCGTACCTCCTCGACCGAACGAGCGACGCGTCGCACAACCGGTCCGTGCTGACCCTCGCCGGAGAGGCGCCGGCGGTGCTCGCGGCCCTGGAAGCGACCGTCAACGTCGCCGTCGAGGCGGTCGACATGGAGCGGCACTCGGGGGAGCACCCGCGCATCGGGGCGGTCGACGTCGTCCCGTTCGTCCCCCTCGCCGACACGACCATGACCGACTGCATCGAGCTCGCGCGGTCGTTCGGGCAGGTGATCGGGGAGCGGTACGAGATCCCGGTCTACCTGTACGCGCGGGCGGCGACCCGGCCGGAGCGGGTCCGCCTGGCCGACGTCCGACGCGGCGGCTACGAGGGCGTTCGCGATGAGATCGCCAGCGTGGTCGATCGGGCTCCCGACTTCGGGCCCCGCCGAACGCACGCGCGCGCGGGGGCGATCGCGGTCGGGGCTCGCCCGTTCCTCATCGCCTGGAACATCAACCTCGCCTCGACCGACCTCGACCTCGCGAAGCGCATCGCCCGGACCGTGCGCGAGTCGGGCGGCGGCTTGCCGGCGGTCCAGGCCAACGGCTTCATGCTCGACGAGCCCCGCTGCGCCCAGGTCTCGATGAATCTCCTGGACTTCGAGACGACCCCGATCTGGCGCGTCTGGGACGCGGTCACGTCGCTGGCCGCCGAAGCCGGAGTCGAGCCGCTCGAATCGGAGCTCATCGGGCTGGCGCCGCTCGGGGCCTTCGATGCCGTCGCCGCGCACGCGGGCGTGGCCGGGAGCGCGCCGGTCGAGGAGCGGTTCGCGGCGGCCGCGGCGGCGATCCGGCTGCGGGACCCGAACCCGAACATGGCCCTCGAGCTGCGCCTCGAGAGCGTTCGAGCCCGGGCGTCCAACTCGAGCCAACGCCCGTGAGCCTCCGGCTCATCCAGGGTGGTCGCGACCGCGGCGGCCGGCCGGGCCTGCTCCTCGTGGGCGCGGCCGAGGTCGTGACGATGGCCGGCGGGCTTCGGATGGGCGCAGCCCAGGACGATCCCAACGTGCTGGGAATGGAGGCAACGGCGCGCGCGGAGAGCGCTCCGGCGGTTGCGGCCTGGGACGGCCGGATCCTCGGAGCCGGGCCGCGCCGCGAGCTGGAGGCGAGGCTCGACGGTGGCGGCTACCCGCTCGACCGGTTCACGGTCGTCGACGTCGCCGGCGGCACGATCACGCCCGGCCTCATCGATCCCCACACGCACCTCCTGTTCGCGGGCTCCCGCGAGGCCGAGCTCGTGCTCCGCCAGCGTGGCGCGGACTACCTCGAGATCCTCGAGGCCGGCGGCGGCATCCTTTCGACCGTCGCGGCGACTCGGGCCGCGTCCTCCGAGGCGCTCGCCGAGCACGGCCGCCGATGGCTCGGCCAGATGCTCGCCCACGGCACGACGACGATCGAGGCCAAGTCCGGCTACGGCCTGGACCTCGCCACCGAGCTGCGTCTGCTCGGGATCGCCTACGAGCTCGGGGCGGAGGGCCCGATCGACGTCCTCCCGACCTGGCTCGGGGCGCACGCCGTGCCGCCCGAGTTCCGAAGCCGGCCCGACGGGACGGAGGCCTACGTCCGGTCCGTCATCGAGGAGCAGCTGCCCGGCGTGGCGGCCCAGGGGCGAGCGCGATTCGCCGACGTCTTCTGCGAGCTCGGGGTGTTCTCGGCGGAGCAATCGCGGCGGATCCTCTCCACGGCGGCGCGATTCGGATTGGGGCTCAGGCTCCATGCCGACGAGCTCGCGCCGAGCGGTGGCGCGGAGCTTGCCGCGGACCTCGGGGCGCTCTCGGCCGACCACCTGGCCCGGCCATCCGGCGAGGGACTGGCGGCGCTCGCCTCCGCGGCGGTCGAGGGCCATCCCGTGGTCGCGACGCTCCTGCCGGCGACGACCTGGTTCCTCATGCACGACGAGTACGCGCCGGCGCGGGAGCTCATCGAGCGTGGGGTTCCGGTCGCCCTCGCGACCGACTTCAATCCCGGGACCTCGCCCAACGCGAGCCTGCCGCTGGTCATGACCGTCGCCTGCCTGGAGCTCGGGCTCTCGCCCAGCGAGGCCCTCGCCGCCGTGACGGTCAACGCGGCGCACGCCCTGGGCCTCGGTGACGATCGCGGCTCGATCGAGCCCGGCAAGCTCGCCGATCTCGTCGTCTGGCGCGTGCCGACCCACCGCCAGATCCCGTACTGGGTGGGAGCGGACCTCGTGTCGCTGGTGGTGAAGTCGGGCCGGGTCGTCCTGGAGCGCGAGCCGGGGATGCTGGTCTAGGCGCCGACCGCGGCGACCTTGCCGCGCGATTCGAGCACGACCGCGGTGACCTCCGCGGGAAGCGTGGAGATCGACACGCTGAGCTTCGCCTGGGGCGTCGGCTCGCCGCCCATCTCGTGGAAGAACTTCGCGAGGGCCTCGGCACAGTCGGACTCGCGCTCGCAGACCGGCATCGCCACGACGATCCTGGGATCGAGCTGGGCGATGAGCTCCGCCGCCTTCTGCGGCGAGAGGCTGCCGCCGACCGGGACACAGGCGATGTCGACCGGCCCGATGTCGCCGAGCTTCTCCTCGGTCAGGAGGTGCCCGACGTCGCCGAGGTGGATCGTGTGCAGCCCGTCGAGCTCGACCACGAAGGCGACGCCCTTGCCGCGCCGAGCCCCGCGCTCATCGTCCCGGTACGTCCTGACGCCGGTCAGCAGGACGCCGCGGACCTCGTACTCGCCGGGACCATCCAGCACGAATGCGGGATCGAGGCTGCTCGGGACGATCGTCAGCCCGTTGCGGGAGCGGCGGCCCTTGGCGCGCGGCGCCGGCGCGTCGTCCGGATGGCTGTACGTGGCGATGTCGCCCGTGATCCCGCGACCCGTCGGGCCGACGATGGCGGTGTAGGCGTCGGCGACGACCGTCGCATCGCGACCGCGGAGGCGGACGCAGGTCCCGCCGTACCAGGTGATCTCCATCGAGCCGATTCTGGCACATGGCCCATCACCGGCGATCATCCGGGGGGCGTGGCCGCAGGCGGCCACGGGAGCGGGAGGCAAAGAAAAGACCGGAGGCGCCTGCCCAATCGGCGCCCCCGGTCGGAGGGAGGGAGGATGGAACCTCGAAAGGTTCGGTCCGCCATGAACAGTAGGCAGGCGTCGTTCAGACCCAAACCGGCAAGCGATTAAGAAACGCCAACGCGTGCCGGCCCGATCGGGCCGCGGTCGAGGGCCCGCTACGATCCGGCGATGCCTCGTCGGTTCGCCGCCGCCTGCCTGGTCATGCTCGCGCTCGTCGGCTGTGGCCCGACCTCGGTCGCCCCGACCACGGGCCCGACGCCCGCGCCGACCGCGACGCCCGCCGGTCCGACGCCCGCGCCGACCTCGACACCGGATCCCGCCGCGATCTACGCGGCGATCGCCGCCCAGGTCGAGCAGATCCGCGGGCTCAGGCCGACGAAGAGCGTCGCGCCGGTCCTCATCGACGAGGCCCAGCTCCGCGCGAATCTCACCCGGGAATTCGACCAGGAGAACCCGCCCGCGCTCGTCGAGGCCAGCCAGGACGAGCTCATCGAGCTCGGGCTCCTGCCAGCTGGAACGTCCCTGCGGCAGGCCGAGCTGGACCTCCAGGCCGGCCAGGTCGCGGGCTACTACTCGCCCGGCGCTGGCCAGCTCTTCGTGGTCAGCAGGTCCGGGGCGGTCGGGCCGACCCAGCGCGTCACGTACGCCCACGAGTTCACCCATCAGCTCCAGGACCAGAACTTCGACCTGGCCAGGCTCGGGTTCGACACGCCCGACCAGGGCGATCGATCGCTCGCCCGCCTCGCCCTCGTCGAGGGCGACGCCGTCACGACCCAGACGATCTGGACCCGGGACAACCTTTCGACCGCCGACCTCGCGCAGCTGCTCGCGGACGCCTCGGATCCGGCCGCGCTCGCGGCCCTGGAGCGCGCTCCGGCATTCCTTCGCACGACCGTCCTGTTCCCGTACACGGGAGGCCAGGCGTTCGTCGCGAGCCTCGTCGCGAACGGCGGCGAGGCCGCCGTGGACGCGGCCTTCCGCGACCCGCCGGACTCCACGGCCCAGGTCCTCCATCCCGATCTGTACCTCCACCACGTGGCGCCCGTCGCGGTCAACCTGCCGGCCCACATCGCCGCGGCGCTCGGGGCCGGCTGGCATGAGCTGGCGACCGACACGCTCGGCGAGCTGCAGCTCCGCACATGGCTCGAGGCGGACGCCGTCGACACGAAAACGGCCGAGGCGGCCGCCGACGGCTGGGCCGGCGACCGCCTCGCGATCCTCGCCGGCCCGAACGGCCAGCTCGCCCTCGCCATCCGGGTGAGATGGACGACCGCCGCCGATGCCACGGCGTTCGTTGCCGCCGCGACCACGGCGCTCCAGAAGGCGCCTGTCGGAAGTGGCCACGCCGTCGGAACGGCGAGCTCTTCGACGACGGATGTCGTGGTGGCGCCCGACTCCGCGCTCGCCCAGCGACTGCTCGCCGCCCTCGGGCACTGAGGGGCCGGGGTCGAGCTCCGGCGCTACATCGCCTCGGGGGCGGAGATCCCGAGCAGGCCGAGCGCGCTCGCGAGCGTGATTCGCGCCGCATCCACGAGCGCGAGTCGGCGGCCCGATCGTTCGGGCTCCGCGGCATCGACGACGCGCGCGTCCCGATAGAAGGCGTGGAACGCGGTCGCGAGCTCGGTCGCGAAGGTCGTGACCGACTGCGTCTCCTGGGCGGCCGCCGCGTCCGCCACGACCTCGGGATAGCGACTGACGATCAGGGCCAGCCGGCGCTCATCGGGGCCGTCGGCCAGGCCCGCCCGTGAGTCCGAGGGCGCCAGCCCCGCCTCGGCCGCCTTGCGCAGGATCGAGGCGATTCGGGCGTGGGCGTACTGGACGTAGTAGACGGGGTTCTCGCTCGACTGGCGCTTCGCGAGCTCGATGTCGATGTCCATGTTCACGTTCGCGCCGCGACTCGCGAAGTACCACCTGGCGGCATCGACCCCGAGCTCCTCGAGCAGCTCGTCGAGGGTGATGAACGTCCCCGCCCGCTTCGACATCGACAGCTCGACCCCATCGCGCACGAACCTGACCCAGCCCGTGAGCAGCATCTCGACCGCGGCCTTGTCGAAGCCCATCGCCTCGGCAGCGTTACGGACCCGCGCGACGGTGCCGTGATGGTCGGCGCCCCAGACGTAGATGAGGTGGTCGAAGCCGCGGCTGAACTTCTCGACCACGTAGCCGATGTCCGCGGCGAAGTAGGTCGGCTCGCCGTTCGAGCGGATCACGACCCGGTCCTTGTCGTCGCCGAAGCTCGTCGAGCGGAACCACAGCGCGCCGTCCTGCTCGTAGAGGTGGCCACCGGCTCGCAGTCGATCGATCGCCTGGCCCACCCAGCCGTCGCGATGGAGGCTGCCCTCGGTCGTCCAGACGTCGAATCGCACGCCGAGCCGGGCCAGGGATGCCTCGATGCCGGAGCGGACTCGCTCCGATGCCCAGCGTCCGATCGCCCAGTCCCGAGCCTCGCCCGCGTCGTCGCCGGGAGCCGCGAGGTCGAGCGGCAGTGCCGCCGCCAGCTCGGCGACGTATTCGCCGCGGTACCCGTCCTCGGGCACCTCGCGACCCTCCCGCAGGGCGAGGACCGATGCCCCGAGGTGCCGAACCTGGGCCCCCGAGTCGTTGAAGTAGTACTCCCGCGTGACCTCCTGGCCGCCGGCCTCGAGGACTCGGGACAGGAGATCTCCGACGAACGCACCCCGGGCGTTGCCCACGGTCAAGGGACCCGTGGGATTGGCGCTGACGAACTCGACGTTGACGTGCCTGCCGGCCGACCCGGCCGCCGCGCGGCCCCAGCCCTCCGGATTCGCTCGCACCCGCGACACGACCGCGTCGATCGCGGCGCCCCGGACGACGATGTTCACGAAGCCGGGGCCGGCGACGTCGGCTCGCTCGATCGGGCTGTCTGTCCGGCTGGCACCGGCCGTGAGTCCCTCCACGATCGCCGCCGCGATGGCCTGCGGCGCCATCCGAAGCGGCCGAGCCAGCCGCAGCGCCGCGTTCGTGGCGAAATCGCCGTGCTCGGGGTTCGCCGGTCGCTCGAGGTCGAGCTCCGCCGCCTCGGCCTCGGGCAGGGGCGGCACGCGGCCCGCCGTCGCCTGTGCTCGGATCGCGTCCCGTACCGCGTCTCGAATCGTGGAACGCAGCGTCGGGAGCATCGAGTCACCGACCGAGGAGCGAGGCGCCGCGGAGCCGGCCGACGTGTCCATCGTGTCATGGTAGAGGCGCGTCCGGTGCTCCCGGGGTCCTGGGACCTGGTGCCTCCCCGCCAAGGTCCTGGCCCTGTCGGGCCAGGACGATTCGTGCAATTCGTGCCCGAACGCAACGATTCTTTAGCGAGACACTGGTGTGGATACGTGACGTTCGGTAGGGTTTTGTGCGGACGAGAAGTACTAGACTCCGCCCCGACCTTCGTGCATGATGCGGCTCCCAAACGGCTGCGGGCGAGTCAGCCGACTCTCCGACAGGGTCAGCCGTCGGGGCAAGGTCTCATCGAAACGGTCCGGTCCACAGCGGGATCCACGGGAGGAATTGATCGAATGAAGCTCCGAAGCAAGGTCGCGGCCCTGATGGGCGCCGGCGTCCTCGTCCTCGGCATCGCGGGCACGACCTTCGCGGCCGGCCCCGGCGACAACGGGGGAGATGCAACCGGGAACGGCACGAAGTCGAACGCCACGGTTGACGGCAGCCTTTCGGACGCCGGCGACAGCGCGACGATGGCCCAGGACGCGGTCATGGTCTGCGACGGCAACGACGTCGGCTCCGTCAGCGGTGAGTTCACCCTGACCAAGGACCTCGATGCCGGCTCCGTCATCGTCGTCTACCTCGTGCCGAACAACGGCTCGAATGCTGACCCGGCCGGGAACGTCTCCAAGAACGAGACGGACATCACCCTGGACAGCAGCAACAACGCCAGCGGTTCGGTCATCGACTGGGAAATCGATGTGACCAGCGGCTTCACCGTTTCGACCGGCGGCATCCTCGGCGTCTTCGCGGTGAACGACGATGGCACCACGGCGATCTCGTCGAGCAAGACCAACTCCCTGAATTGCTCCGAGGCCTCGTCCTCGAGCGAGTCGTCCTCCTCGAGCGAGTCGTCCTCCTCGAGCGAGACCTCGTCGACCTCGAGCTCGACGTCCTTCACGGGCAGCGAGTCGGGTGAGACCAGCGTCCCGTCGCAGCCGAACACGGCGACGATCGGCGACAGCAGCTCCGGCCCGTCGAACGGCGCGTGGCTCCTCGTCGCGGCCCTCGGCGCCCTCGTCGGCAGCATCGTCGTCCTGACCCCTGCCAAGGCGAAGAACCGCCGCTAACCCCCGGTCCCGCAAGGGACCTGACCGAGAGACCCTAGAGGGCCCGGGCAACCGGGCCCTCTCTCTTTGTGCTCATGAAGGCGCTGGCGTCGCGAGCTGCAGGTCAGCCGGGAGCGCCGAGCTGCTGCCGGACCAGGCCCGGCACGTTTCGCCACAGCAGCACGCCGTCCACGCTGGTCGGCGGAGCGCCGAGCAGGTCGGCGAAGAACCGCGCCATCTCTGCCTGATGCGGCATGGGACCGACGACGACGTCAGCGACGTCAAGCGCTCCGAGCTGGGTCAGGGCGGATCGCCGAACGCCGCCCCTGGCCACGACGGCGGTGCCGGTATCCTGGATCTTCGACATGATGTCGCCAATCTGCCCATTCTCCGGACCAAACCGGGGCCGTCCGTTCTCGCCAGGTACGTAGACGTACCCCTCGACCATCCGCGGCTCGGCTCCCGCGCCCGCCGACCACAGCATCGGCGCGGCACCGGCTCCGTCCGCGAACCACGGAGCGAAGAGCACCGTGTCCGCCGCGCCGATCCCGTGGCTCGACCAGGTGCGGAAGAACGTCGGGATGGCCGTCGTCGAGGAGGCGGCGGGGGTCGGGGCGACGAAGACGAGCGCAGCGCCGATCGCCGCGAGGGCCGTGAGGCGCATCCGGAGCGGCAGGCGCGTGGCCTCGGTGACGGCGATCGCAACGAGCACCGCAATGGCAAGCCACATGTACAGCGTCAGGCGGCCCGGCACGACGTTCTCGAGCAGGGGCAGCTGGTCCATGGGCCACCACGGCATGGGAATGCCGGTTTGCGTCCCGGCGATGGTCAGCTGCGGACCGAGGGACAACGTGAACAGCACGATGGCCATGACCCCGGCGACAAGGGCAACGAGGTTCGCTCGTCGAGCCACCCCCAACCACGCGAACCCGGCGACGACCACGAGGAGCGGCAGGCCGACGTAGGCCGTCGCTTCATGGAAGAGGCCACTGAAGCCGCTCGACAGTGCCGTCGCCGCGTCGGGCGCGAGCAGCTGGTACGGCGTCGGCACGACGACGTTCAGCAGATCGGTCGAATAGACCGCGCTGTTCGTCACCGATCCCTGGATCCGATCGGGACCCAGGAATTGGATCGCGAGCGGACCTCCGCCCAGCGCCAGGAACGTGACGAGGGCCGCGGGGGCGGCTCGGACCAGGCGCTGGAACCCCGACGCGACCGCCGCCCGATCGCGCACGACAAGGGCGGCCACGGCGGCGAGCACCGTGATCGCGACCGCGCTCGTGGCGAGGATCTCCTCGGAGGTCAGGAGCTGCGCGGCGCCCACCAGCCCGGCCGCAGCACCGAGCTTCCAGGGCCGGACTCGCTGCCGGCGGACGAGCTCGTCGAAGAGGATCAGGAACAGCGGCGGCGCCCAGGCGCTCAGGAGGTTGAGGTGGAGCGCGGCATGGGACGCGACGTATGGCGAGAGCTCGTAGAGCGCGCCGCCGACCAGCGGCCCGAGGCCACCCCGAACGAATCTCCGCAGGACCGCAAATGCCGCCAGCCCGCTGAGGGCAATCGCCCCCACGGCGGCCACGTTGTACGCGAGGACGGGTCCGCCGATCGCGGTGACGGGAGCCGCGAGCAGGCCCACGAGTGGTTCCGCGGCGTTCCACATCAGGTTCGCGCCGTCGGGTGCGTTGAGGCGATCGGTCAGAAGGGGGTTCTGGCCTGTGGCGATGGCGTGCGGCGTCCAGGCGAGGAACCAGATCGTCTGCTCCTGGTCGCAGCAGTTGCCGATCCAGCGATTCGTCGGGTCCTGCCAGGCGCTCGACGTGAACGCGAATGCCAGGACGAGGTAGACGAGGAGCGCGCCCGCGAGCTGGCGGGCAATCGGCTCCCGAAGCTCGGGCTCGGGAGCGGACGTGATGGGTGCGCCCGCCGTCACGGAACCTGGCGGAACGGGAAGTAGGCCAGGAAGCCGATGGCGTAGGCGGCGAGGTAGGCCCAGCGCACCGGTCGAGGCAGACCGCCGCGGTAGAGCAGCAGCACGATCGTGATCGCGACTGCCGGCACCAGCGGCACGAAGTAGTAGAGGTACTCGATCCGGGGCGTGAAGATCGCCAGCGCGAGGTAGGGCAGGTAGTTCGCGGCCCCCCAGGCGATGGCCCACAGGGCCAGTCGGCTGCGGCGACGCCACGCGTACCAGAGCGAGAACAGGGCAGCGAGCGGGATCGCGGCCGCGAGGAGCGGGTTCAGGGCACCGCGGAAGTCGACCTTCGCGTACTTGCCCGTGACCTGCCCGCCGGAGGAGGTCGTGACGTCGACCCGGAGGTAGCCGATCTGGCACTCGTTGAAGATCCACTGCCAGGGCTTGCTGTCGACGCCCGGGCAATAGGCCGTCGTGATCGGGGTCTCGAGGTTCACGCCATAGGAGACCATCCGGTCGATGTGGTCGACCGGGTTCTTGTACGACGAGAACCGCGAGTCGAGGGCGGTCAGGCCGCCGACGAACACGACGCCGGTCAGGACGACGAACAGGCCCGGTCCGATCACCGCCCGCAAGGGGACATGGCGAGCCCGCCACCACGCCGGCCCCTCGGTCAGCAGGACGTACAGCAGGACCGCGCCGACGCCGTAGATCGCCGGGATCTTGATCAGCAGGGCGACGCCCATCAGGACGCCCGCCAGGGCCCAGCGGCGCTCCAGCGCGAGCCAGGCCGAGACGAGCATCGGGGCGAGGAACAGGATGTCGAGCGTCCCGATCCTTCCGTGGACGAACGTCAGGTTGTCGAACGAGACGATCGCGACGACGGCGACCGCGATCCAGGGCGATCGGTGAAGGGCGCGGACGATCCCGTAGATCGCGACGAGCGCGATCATCCCCGCGATCACGCTCGGGACCCGCCAGCCGATGCCGTTGTCGCCGAACAGCAGCATCGAGCCGGCGATGAGGAGCTTGCCGAGCGGCGGATGCTCGCTGTTCGGGTCGAGGCCGGGCGGGCTGCCGACGTAGTGGGCGCTGGCCGGGAGCCCCAGCAGGATCCGGGCCGCGTTGACGTAATACGTCTCGTCGAAGATCAGCGCGCCGCCGGGCAGGTTCAGCCAGATGACGCGCAGCACGAACGAGACGAGCAGCACGACGACGAGGACGCGCTTCGGGTCGCGGAGGTTCTCCGCGGCGATGCTCCCGGCCGGCGCGAGGGCCCGCACGGGCGCCGACT
>DASUHU010000236.1:0-2984 GCA_036273395.1 Candidatus Limnocylindrales bacterium | reverse complement strand
CGAGCACGACGAAGCCCGGGGACCCGTTGACGGCGACGAGGCGCGCGCCCGGCGCGAGGTTCCGGAACCCGAACGCGGAGCGAGCCACGACCTCCGCGCCGCGCAGCTCGCGTGACCGACCGAGCGGGCTCGAGCCGTCGCCGGTATCCACGCGTGCGACGACCTGCGGATCGAGCAGCCGCAGGAGCGCCTCGAACTTGCCGTCCCGCGCGGCCGCGAGGAACGCCAGGACGAGCTCCCGCTGGCGCCGGGGCGACGCTCGCCCGGCTGTCCGCTCCGCGACCGCGTCCTCGGTCCCGGCGCCCCGGACCCGGCGGCGGGCGCGGGACGCCAGCTGGCGCGCCGCCTCGGTCGTGCGGCCCACGATCGGCGCGATCTCCTCGAAGGGCAGCCCGAACGTGTCGTGGAGCACGAACGCGAGCCGCTCCGGTGGGGTCAGCGTCTCGAGCAGGACGAGCATCGCCAGGCCGACCGAGTCGGCGAGCTCCACCTCCGCCGCGGGATCGGCAGCCTCCGCGAAGCCTGCGGACCCGAGGCGCGAGACGATCGGATCGGGGAGATGGACCCCGACGTGCGCCTCCGGCCGTTTCGCCCTGGCTCGCAGCCGGTCGAGGCACAGCCTCGCCACGATCGTCGTGAGCCAGCCACCCAGGTTCTGGACTCCGCCGGCGTCGGAGCGGGCGACCCGGAGCCAGGCGTCCTGCACCGCATCGTCGGCCTCGGCGCTGGACCCGAGCATCCGGTAGGCCACGGCACGCAGGTGCGTCCGCTCCTCCTCGAAGCGGGCTGCGAGCCAGTCCCGGTCGGGCTCGGGTGTCACTCGGTCACCACGTCGGTCACGTTTCCCTCGCAGGCGTCGTCAGGCGATTGACGACACCATCCCACCAAACGTGACCGAGGTCGCCCCAATGGCTCCTTCCTTCGCCCATGCCCCCGCGGTCGTCCGCCGCTCGAACCGCGTGACGTCCTGGCTTCTCCGTCGCGGTCTGCCCATGGGCCCCAATGTCCTGCTGACGGTCCGAGGGCGCCAGTCCGGCCAGCCGCGGTCGTTCCCCGTGGCGGTCCTGGCGACGGCCGGGCGGCGCTACGTGATCGGCGCGTACGGCGACGTCCAGTGGACGCGCAACCTCCGGGCCGCCGGCGAGGCGGAGATCCGCGAGCACGGCTCGAGCGAGCGCGTCACCGCGCACGAGCTCACCGAACCCGAGGCGATCGAGTTCTTCGCCGAAACGCTTCCCGGCTTCATCGCTCGGTTCCCGCGCGCGGGCCGGCTCTTCGCCCGGGTCCTGTTCCGCTTCATCGCCCCCGACATCCTCACGGCCCCGCGCGCCGCGGCCGCGACGCGCCCCGTCTTCGAGCTGCTGCCGGCTGCTCACACCGCCGCCGGAGGTCAATCCGTCACGAGGTAGGTCGTCAGCCGGCCCAGGCCCTTCACGTCGACCTCGCGGGCCTTCACCGTCACGGCGTCCCCGAGCAGGGCACCGGTCGCAGCCGAGATCTGAATCCGTCCGGGCACGCCCGTCGACTCCATCCGGGAGGCGGTGTTGACCGTCTCGCCCCAGAGGTCGAACAGCATCCGCTCCCGGCCGATCACGCCGCCGACAGCCGGGCCGCTCGCGATGCCGACGCGGATCCGGAGATCGAGATCGTGGTCACCGCACCACCCGGAGACTTCGCGCAGGGCCGCGCGCCCGAACGCCAGCGCACAGGTCGCGTGATCCTCGCGCGGGATCGGTGCGCCCGCGACGGCCATGTACGCGTCGCCGACGGTCTTGATCTTCTCCATCCCGGATGCCCGTGCCGCGGCGTCGAAGCGACTGAACAGGTCGTCGAGCAAGGCCACCAGCTCCTCGGGATCCGTCCTGCCGGCCCACGGCGTGAAGCCAGCGATGTCGGTGAAGACGATGCTCGTGGCCGGGTAGGCCTCGGCGATCCGGGTCTCACCGTGTCGCAGCCGGTCGGCGATCGACCGAGGGATCGCGTTCGTCAGGAGCTCGTCCGAGCGAGCCTCCGCCGCGCGCCGGCGCACGTCCGTGTACCGGAGCAGGAGGAAGACGATCGTGAGCGGCACGCCCACGTTCTGGGCGACGAAGCCGAGCTGGATCGGATACGCCGGCGCCGCGAACCACATCCGGATGATCGGGTCGAACACGACGTTGACGAGGAGTGCCAGGAGGAACACGAGCAGCCACGGCGTGGCCCGCCGAGGTCCGAGCGCGAGGATCGCGTAGGCCGGGGTCAGGAAGGTCCAGACCGAGGCGCCGCCGCTGGTCGTGACGCCGCCGGCGATCGCATTCGTCATGAACACGAAGACGGGGCCCGAGCCGATGAGGGCGATGACATAGCGATCGAAGCGCTTCGTCCGGGCGAGCACCACGAGGTTGGCCGCGCTGTAGATCGCCAGGCCGACCCCGAGCAGCAACGGAACCAGTCCCGGCTGTTCCGCCGGCACGGACAGCGGCGCCACGATGGTGATGAAGCCGCCCGCGACGCCGACGCGCTTCCGGAGGCGGATGTCATCGTCATCGGTCGGCAGGTCGCCGATCGACAGGACGGCGAGCACGACGCTTCGAAGCTTCGGCAGCACGCTCCCTCCTGCTGGCGTGCCGCGGATGCTACCGGTCGAGTGCGACCCGACGAGGCCGTCCGGTTCCAACTCAGGTCGACGCAGCCAGACCCGCGAGAGCCCTAAGCGCCGTGTCGATTCGCGCAAGGCCCGTTCGACGTGGAGGTAGGAACCTTGAACCGCACACGGCAGCGAGCCGGAGGATGACCATGCGACGACTCATTGCGACCACATTCATCACCCTCGACGGCGTCATGCAGGCGCCGGGTGGCCCAGAGGAGGACGACAGCGGCGGCTTCCACTTCGGCGGCTGGTCGCAGCCGCTCTGGGACCCGCTCATGGGCGACGTCATCGGCGAGGTGATGGGCAAGCCCTTCGATCTCCTGATCGGCCGCAAGACCTACGACATCTTCGCGTC
>DASUHU010000235.1:0-4720 GCA_036273395.1 Candidatus Limnocylindrales bacterium | reverse complement strand
CGCCGGCGACCGCGTGATGGACCGCGCCGGCGGCGCCACTCCGCTCGGCGCGCCACGCGACCCCGACCGACGCGCCCCGGATCAGGAACGGGTCGACGGTCAGGGCGCCGCCCCGGAGGAGGCGCGTCGGGGGGAGCAATCGGCGACCGATGACCGGCAGATCGGTGAGCTGGAGTGTCGGGTCGTCGAGGTCGGCCTGGAGCAGAAGCGCGAACGACTCGCCGGCGAGCGGCGCCGCGTCGTAGGCCACGAGCAGCTCCCGGAGATACCTCGCGGTGATCGGGGATCGGTCGGGGTCCTGTATGGGCCGTGCGTCGAGCACCACGCGGATGCCCGGCGGGTCGAGGCGGGCTCCCGCCGCCGCGGTGGCCCTCGGACGTGGCGCGCGAGGCGCGCCCGTCAGCGGCCGCCCCGAAGCCGGCCCAGCAGCTCGGTCGCCCGGAGCCGGAGGACGACCAGCAGCGCCTCGGCGATGATCCGCCGCGACATCTTGGATCGGCCCAGACGCCGGTCCCGGAACGTGATGGGCACCTCGACGATCCGCGCACCCGCGCGGCTGGCCCGGAAGGTCATCTCGATCATGAACACGTAGCCGCCCGCGTGGACGTTCCGGAACGGGATCGAGCGAAGCGTCGTCGCCCGCCAGGCCTTGAAGCCGCCGGTCAGATCGTGCGGCCGCAGCCGGAGCACGGTTCTCGCGAAGAGGCTCCCGCCGCGTGAGATCAGTCGCCGTCCCAGGCCCCAATCCTCCACGCGGCCGCCCTCGGTGTAGCGGCTGCCGATGACGAGATCGGCCATGCCGGCCTGGATCGGCTCGACGAGCGAGGGCAGCGCGTTGGGGTCGTGAGAGCCGTCGGCGTCGATCTGGCAGATGATCGAGGCACCGCCGGCAAGGGCCACGCCGAACCCGTCGAGGTAGGCCGGGCCGAGGCCCGCCTTGCGGGCTCGATGTCGAACCCTGATCCGCGGATCGATTGCCGCGAGCCCGTCGGCGATGGCTCCCGTCCCATCGGGTGAGTTGTCATCGACCACGAGGACCGTCGCCTCCGGCAGGACGCGCAGGATCGCGGCGGTCGCGCCCGCGATGTTCTCCGCCTCGTCGTAGGTCGGCAGGATCACCCAGACGGCTCCGGCACCGTTGCCCTCCGGGAGGACGGCCTCGCCCTGGGCGGTCGCGGGCGTATCGAGGGCGGCGGCGTCGGCCATGGCCCGGAGTGTACGGGCGGCTTCGGTCAGTGGATGACCTCGAACCCGTCGATGACGACTCGCGGTCGCCCGGCCGTACCGACGACCACCAGCTTGAGCGTGTGCGTTCCGGCCGAGAAGCTCCGGGCGTAGGCCACGTAGCGGTAGCCATGCGTGCTGGCCTTCGTGTCGATCGTGCTCCGGAGCGCGCCGTCGACGTAGACCTTGACCTGCCCGTAGGTCGAAGCGCGCGCCACGACGAACGCGACCGCGCTGCCGCTGAACTTGTACGTGACGCTCGACCCGGCCGTCGTCGCCGTGCGCGCGGAGCCACCCGAATAGCTGCTCGAGCTCAGGGTCGTCCAGCCGGCGGACCAGGATGCCGCCGTGGTCGTCTGCTGGACGAGGCTGGCCTGGATGACCGGACCGGCGACCCAGGCGCCCACGTTTCCGGCCCGATCCCGGGAACGGGCCTCGTAGCGGTACGTGTGGCCGGGGGTCATCACGGTGTTGAGGCTGGCCGCAGTGATGCCAGAAGCGATGGTCGAGAAGCTGGCCCCGTCGATGCTCCGGGCGACGTCGTAGCTCGCGACGCCCGACCCGGCATCGGCGCCGGTCCAGACGACCTTGACGGCGAGGCTCGAGCCCAGCGTCAGGCCGGATCGGAAGGCCGGCTTGGGCGCGGTCGCGGTCGGGGAGGTGCGGTCGATGAGGACGGCCGTGCTCACGGCCGGCGACGCGGGGCCGGTGACGTCACTGAGGTTCGACACGCTGCCGGCCGCCAGCGTCAGCCGAACCGTGCCTGCCGAGCAGCCGCTGACCGGGACGGACCAGGTCGTGCCGCTGCCGGTCGGCGTTCCGACGACGCAGCCGGTCGCGGTCCCGCTCGGGGTCAACGCGCTCGCCGGGAGTCCGCCGATGGGCAGGCTGAACACGAGCTGGAATGCCTGGCTCGCGGTCCGCGAGAAGCTCGCGGTCGAGAAGGCCTGGACGGACGGCGCGGGGACGGGCAGCGACACGACCGTCACGTCGCCCGTCGCGTCGAGCGCCGGATTGCCCAGGGCATCGGTTGCGTGGATCGTCCATTGGTACGTGCCGGCAGGCGCCGGCAGGCCGCCGATCAGCCCGTTCCAGGCGATCGCGAAGAGGTCCGAGGTGCCGCTCGCCGTCGCGAGGACCGAGCTGTCCGGTGCGAGGACCTTGGCGGTCCAGCTGGCGCTCTCGCTGAGCCGGGCCCAGAGCGCGAGCTGGTCGTTCAGGCCGTCGTAGTTCGGCGAGACCGTCGTCGAGCCGGTCATCGACCACAGCTGCGGTCCGGTGCTGTTCAGCGGCTCGAGGGCGGCCGGGTCCACCCAGCCCGAGGTCGCGTTGTTGAGCGTGTGGACCTGGGCCGCGGTCGGGGCCGTCGAGCCGTCGGTGCCGCCGGTCGTGTCGACGAGCTGGTCGACTCGGACGGTCGTGCCGCTCGCCAGCGTCGCGCCCGCGGACGTCGCGAGGGTCTGGTCCGTGAAGACCGGGGTCGAGGCCGGCACGGACGCCGCCCCGGGCGCGGTGAGGCTCGGGGTCGCGGCGGCGATCTCGGCCCCGGAGAGGACATCGTCGGTCGTGAACGCGGGATCGACCACCACCGAGCGGAAGAACCCGCTCGTCGAGCCCTGGGGGTCGATGATCGCCTGGAACGCCGGGTTGCGGACTGGCGTCCACGGCATCTCGTGGCCCTGGGCATCAGGCATCGCCCGCCAGGCCGAGAGCATCGACTGGTGGGTCGTGAAGATCGACGTGATCGCCGCCTCGACCGTCCCGATCCCGTCGTCGGCGATGACGGCCTGGGCGCCCGCTCGGATGTAGCCCGAGGCGAAGTTGTCGACGCGCTGCTGGGCGACGGCAACGGTCGGGTCGGGATTGCCGGGCTCGCTCTCACCCGGCGCGTAGCAGAGGTGGTTCAGGAAGACGACCGCGCCCGGCGCGAACCGGATGCTGCTCGCGATGTACGACTCGCCGTAGTACTGGCGATTGCTGTCGCCCTGGTTCGCGGCGGCGTTGAGGGCCATCCCGTCCTCGCTGTTGGGCGTCAGCGTGGTGGTGTACGGGCTCGGGAAGCCCCAGCCATGCCCGAGGTCGACGAAGATGCTGGCGCCCTGGGCCGCTGCGGACACCGCCGCCCAGGTCGCGTTCGGGCTGTAGACCTTCACGACATTGGGCGTGTACTTGAGCGCGGTCGCGGCGATCGAGTCGGCGTCGGTCCGGTAGCTCGTGGTCGTGCTCTCGGTCGGTCCGACCACGATCACGACCTTCGGCGCGACCGTCGTCGCGTCGGCGGCCGAGGCAGGCGCGGCGATGGGCGCCGTGGCGGCCCACGCCGCAGGCGCGGCAACCTGGGCTGCGATGAGCGCGACGAGCCCGGCCGCGAGCGCGGCTTTGGAGACCATGGACCAGGACGACTCCGGACGCGGATGAGTGCGCTCGGAGGCTCCCCGGAACGAGGCGGCCGCTCAATGCCGCATCGGTCATGGCCCTCGCAGCCGAACGTCCCGGCCGTGGTGCGGTGGGGATGGCCGCGGGGCGGTCCGGGGAGGTCGTCGGGTCAGGCCTCGGTGCCGGGCCGCACCGGAACCGCTACGGCTCGACCGTCGCGCAGGGCTGGTCGTTGTTGGGCAGCGTGCCGCTCGGGGTCGGGCTGCAGATCGGCGGCTGCTCGGTGGCGTTCGGCAGGCCGCCCTGGTAGTCGAGGATGACCAGCACGAACTCGAGGCTGTCGAGAGGCGCCGCGGGCTGGAGGTAGACGGTCTGGACGACCGAGTTCGGGTCCCTGGCGACGTCCACGACCTGGCCGATGAGGAGGCCCTTGGGATAGGGCGACCGAATGCCGCCGCTGAGCTCGATCCCGGCCGTGAACACCTCTTCGCCGATCGGGACCTTGATCGTCGAGTCGACGTCCTGCATGACCAGCGCGCCGCCGGGCTGCCCCACGACCTTGCCCGTCGCCCCGCTCGACAGCAGCTGGCCGATGACCGTCGAGGTCGAGTCGCTGATGAGGAGGACATCGGCGAAGTCCGGACCCACGTCGACGACCCGCCCGATGAGCGCGCTGCCCGCGGCGATGACCACCTGGCCGACGGCGACGCCGTCGTTCGTGCCACGGTCCACGACGATGACCCGTCGGGCCTCCGAGGTCTCGCGCGCGATGACCTGCGCCGTCCGCGTCTGGAAGTCGAGGCCCTGCCGGAGCTGGAGGAGCGCGGTCAGGAGGTCGTTCTCGCGCCGCAGCTCGGCCGCCGACCGGTTGTCGAGCCGGAGCTGCTCGTTCTCGGATCGGAGGGCCTCGTTGTCCGTCCGAAGCTGGTCGATCTCCGTGAGCGCCGAGCCGATCGAGGCCACGTCGCTCGCGGCGTTGTCGATCGTCACCTCGAACGGCTTGAACGCGAAGGCCACGCCGTGCTGGAGGTCATGGACGAACGGGTTGCCCGACACCGTCATGAGGAGGACCGAGGCCACCAGGAAGCCGGCATAGGTCGCGGCCCGGCGGCGCGCGACG
>DASUHU010000234.1:0-2163 GCA_036273395.1 Candidatus Limnocylindrales bacterium | reverse complement strand
TCCTCGCCGGGTCCGGCGTTGGCGGCGGGACGCTCGTCAACTGGATGACCTGCATCGACGTGCCGGCCGACGTCCGCGCGGAGTGGGCGACGGCCCACGGGATCGACGGCCTCGAAACCGAGTGGGCCGCGGACGTCGAGGCGATCGAGCGCGAGCTGTCCGTTCGGCCCGCGACGGTCGTTCCGCAGAAGGACGACGTGATCGTCCGGGGCGCGACCGCGCTGGGCTGGGAGCACGACCGGATCCGGCGGAACGCCATCGACTGCGGGACATGCGGCTCCTGCCCGTTCGGCTGCGTCGTCGGGGCGAAGCAGTCGGGGATCCGCGTGCACCTCCGACGCGCCGCCGAGCACGGCGCCCGGATCGTGGATCGGGTGAGGGTCACGAGGGTGCTCATGGAGTCGGGCCGCGTGACCGGGGTGGAGGGCCGGCTCCTCGCGACCGATCCGTTCAGCCACATGCCGATCATCCGCGACGGGAACCCGACGTCAGCCGAGGTGCGGCGGCTTGTCGTCCGAGCTCCGCAGGTCGTGCTCGCCGCCGGGGCGCTCCGAACGCCTGCGGTGCTCCAGGCGTCGGGCCTCGACCACCCGGCTGTCGGGCGACATCTCCGGCTCCATCCGGTCTCGCTCATGGCCGCGGTCATGCGAGAACCGGTCGACATGTGGCGGGGCACGATGCAGGCCGCTCGGAGCCTCGAGTTCTCGGCCGGCGATGCCGCTCGCCGCGGCTACGTGATCGAGAGCGCGCCGGGCCACCTCGGGCTCATCGCCCTCGCGCTCCCGTGGGCCGGCGGGGCGGACCACGCCGACCTCATGACGCGCGCACGGCACGTGGCGCCGCTCATCGCCGTGACCCGCGACGGCGGCGAGGGCCGCACGACGCTCACCCGGGCCCGACGGGTCCGGATCGACTACCGGCTCGATCCCGCGGGAGTGGCGACGCTCCGCCACGCCCTGGTCTCGATGGCCCGGCTGGCGCGCGCCGCAGGTGGCGCCGACGAGCTCATCGGGGTCGCCACGCCGATGGCCCGCCACAGGCTGCACGGGGCCGACGAGCCGGCGCGCTTTGCGGCGTTCGAGGCCGCGCTCGCGGGGATGGACTTCAGCCCGAACCGCGGCGGCGTCTTCTCGGCCCACCAGATGGGCACGGCCCGGGTGGGTGCGTCCTCCCGCGATCACGCAGCGGACCCGCGCGGGCACGTCCGGACGCGCGACGGGCGTGGGCTGGTCGGCGGGCTCTATGTCGCCGACGGCTCGACGTTTCCGACCGGCGTCGGGGTCAACCCGATGATCGGGATCATGACGATGGCCCGGCGGATCTCCCGGACGGTTCGTGCCGAAGGGGCGGGCGGCGGCTGAGCTACCGAGACGGGAGGCTCGCCGACCGCGCGACCGCGTTCGCGGGCTCCGGGCTCGAAGCCGGCTCCGGGACGTCGGTCGGGCCGCCCTCGGGCCGGCCTTCGCGGGCGCGGGCCGTGACGATCATCGCCACCGCCGCGACGATGACCGCCGACGCGAGCAGCGTCCGACCGGTGATCGACTCGCCGAGGAACAGCGTCCCGAGGCCGATCGCCACGACCGGGTTCACGTACGCGTAGGTGCCGACGAGCGAGAGCGGCGCGTGCCGGAGGAGCCAGCCGTACGTCGTGAACGCGAGCATCGAGCCGAAGAGGGCGAGGTACAGCACGGCCAGGATCGACTCGCCGGAGATCGCCGACGGGTGGAAGTCCGCCGGCTCGCCGACGAGGATTCCCTCGACGATGAGCAGCGCCGCAGCCGCGAGCATCTGGAGTCCCGAGGCAATGAAGGTTCGCGTCGGCAGCTGGGCGCGATGCGCCGCGTACAGCGATCCATGGCTCCAGCCGAGCTCGGCCAGGAGCAGGATCCCGATCCCGGTGAGGTTGATGGCGCCCGCCCCGGAGCCGCTCGGCCAGACGAGCGCCACGACCCCGGCGAGCCCGATCGCGATCGCGAGCGCCACGGCCCGCCCGACTCGCTCCCTGAAGTAGATCCGCCCGAAGACCGCGAACCACACGGGCATCGTTCCGATGATGATCGCGGCGATGCCCGTCGGGACCGTCTGCTCACCGAGGGCGACGAACCCGTTCCCGACCCCGAGCAGCAGGCCGCCGACGATCGCCGAGTCGATCAGCTGCCGGCG
>DASUHU010000233.1:0-10075 GCA_036273395.1 Candidatus Limnocylindrales bacterium | reverse complement strand
CGCCTCCGGCTCGGCAGTGACGGCCGCCTCGGGCTCGGCAGCGACTGCCGCCTCGGGCTCGGCAGTGACGGCCGCCTCGGGCTCGGCAGCGACTGCCGCCTCGGGCTCGGCCGCGGCCGCCGGCTCAGGCGCCGGCGCGGGTTCGGTCAGTGGCGCGGGTTCGGTCCGTGGCTCGGCGACGTCTTCGCCCGCGAGGCGGAGCTCGAGGTCGTGGGCGTCGAGTGTCGGGAGGGGCTCATCGAGCTGGGTGAGCTCGTCGTCGAACCTCCCGTGCTCGTCGAGCGTCCAGCCCTCGTCCACGATCGACGCGGGCTCGTCCACGGGTGCCGCTGGCTCGTCCACGGGTGCCGCGGGCTCGTCCACGAGCGCGGTGCCGCCAGTGGCGAAGATCCGGTACGAGTCCTCGTCGATGGCCTGGCGGTCGCCGGTCAGACCAACCGCATCCTCGGACGCCGCCGCGGGCAGCGGGTAGGTGATCGTCTGGGCGATCACGGCGGCCGAAACCGGGCCTTCGGCTGCGGGGATGACGATCTCCTCGATCGGCAGCGGCGCGCACGTGAGGCACCGGCCCTCGATCGAGTTCCAGCATTCGGAGCACGTGTACTGCCGGCACTGGAGGCAGAAGTTGAAGGTCCGGTGGAAGGCCTCGAGCTGGGCCGCGGTGGCCCGCTGCTCGTCCTCGGTGCGGGCGGCGGCGAGGGCTTCCCCGATCGAGGAATCCGGGTCGACCAGGAAGTTCTTCAGGCCTCGGCTCAGCGTCCCGACCCGTTTGAGCGGGCGGCCTCGCTGCTGGACCGTCTCGAAGGTGTACCGAGTTCCGCAGCGCTCGCAGAACGACTCGGTGAGGATCTCCGTCATCCACTCCCTACCAGCACGTGCCCCGGACGCGCGCCGTTCGAGACCGATCCAGACTATAGCCCTCTCCCGCGGACGCACCCGAACGACCGAGGTACTCCCGCAACCATCCCATGGGTACCCCTCCCGGTGCTGCCGAACACCTCTGCTAGGCTCCCCCGATGCGACCGATGGCCCGCGTCGAGCGGTTCTTCGAGCGCCTCGTGGAGCGTCCCACCGCCCGGGTCTTCGGGACTCGCCTCCAGCCCATCCAGGTGCTGCGACGCGTCGAGCGCGAGATGGAATCGGGCCTGCGCCATCGCGCCGGGCGCGACCTCGCCCCCGATCGATTCATGGTTCGCCTGAGCCCCGACGATGCCGACAGCCTGGGGCCGCTCGACGCCGTCGCCGCGGAGCTGGCCTCGGGCGCACTGGCCTTCGCCCGAGCCCACAGATTGACCCTGACCGAACGACCGAGTGTCTCGATCGAGCCGGACGCGGGCGTTGGGCGTGGGGACATCGAGGTCGCGGCGGCCTTCTCGGCTCCCGTCGCCGCTGCAAGCGCGACCGATCCGGAGGCCGGCGGGACGCGCGTCTACGCGGCGCCGATCGTCGTCGCTCCCGTGGCCGCCCTCGCTGTCGAGGAGCCCGGCCGAGCTCGGCGCGAGGTCGCGATCACGGGCCGGCCGACGACGATCGGCCGCGGCTCCGACTGCGACGTCGTCCTCGCCGACGCGCACGCGTCGCGCCGGCACGCACGCCTTGACGTTCGCGGCGGCGTCTTCGTCCTGACCGACCTCAACTCGACCAACGGCACGCGGGTGAACGGCCATCGCGTCCGCGAGGTCGTGCTCGGGGTGGGGGACCGGATCGAGGTCGGCCAGACCGTGCTGCGGGTGGTCCAGCCCGAGACCTCGCGCGCCGCCTGAGCGCCGCCCGCTG
The DNA here is from genome assembly GCA_036273395.1 of Candidatus Limnocylindrales bacterium. Lineage (GTDB taxonomy): Bacteria > Chloroflexota > Limnocylindria > Limnocylindrales > CSP1-4 > UBA5189. Next base: position 8,299 of record DASUHU010000233.1, on the reverse strand, counting down.
CCCGTGGACCCGACCGTCCTCGCGATCTGGGTCATCCGCCTGCTGTTTCTCGGGATCCTGTACCTGTTCCTGTTCTTCGTGGTCCGGGCCCTGCTGCGCGACCTCAGGTCCGCGGCCCGCGAACCGGTCCGGGAGCTCGGCCGGCTGGTGGTCCTTGCCTCGCCCAGCGGCGAGCCGCCGGCCGGGAGCGCGTTCCGCCTGGACTCGGTGACGACACTCGGGCGCGACGTGAACAACTCGGTCGTGCTCGAGGACGACTTCGTGTCGGCCACGCACGCCGCGCTGACGTACCGCGGCCGGGCCTGGTACGTGGAGGACTTCGGCTCGACGAACGGCACGTTCGTCAACGGCCACCAGGTCACGGGCCTCGTCGCGATCGCCTTCGGGGACGAGCTCCAGCTCGGCGAGATCCGGCTCCGGCTGGACAGGCCACGCGAGTGACGGGCCAGGTGACCCGCCAGGCGACCGGCGAATCGACGACGGGCGAATCGACGACGAGCGAATCGGCGGGCCGAGTGGCCGGCATGGCCGGGCCCGCGGCAAGCAGGCCGGTCGGCCTCGACACGGGCCTTCGACCGCGGTTCCGGGGACGCGAGCTGCTGCTCCTCGTGATCGTCGGGATCGCGTTCACGGCCGGGAGCGTGTCGCTCGGGGCCGAGCAGCGGCTGCTGGCCGAGCAGCTCGCGGGTCAACCCGAGCGCCTGGTCCTCGTGCCGGCCGACGCCGGGATCCTCGTCGTCTACCTCGCGGCCCTGCTCGCCGCCCACCTCGCGTTGGTGCTGTCCGGGCGACGCACCGACCAGGTGCTCCTCCCGGCGGTCGGGCTGCTCGCGGGCATCGGGCTGCTGCTCATGCAGCGGCTGCCGCAGCGTCTCGCGGGCAATCTCGGCGGGCTGGCCCACACCCAGCTCGTGTGGCTCCTGATCGGCCTGGCGATCCTGACGATCCTGGCCGTGGCCGTTCGAGGGGACGCCTGGCTTCGTCGCTACAAGTACACCTGGGCCGCGGCCGGCGTGGGCCTGCTGCTGCTGACGTTCGTCTTCGGTCGGGACGTCAACGGTGCCCGGCTGTCGCTCTCGATCGCCGGGGTGTCCGGCCAGCCGTCCGAGCTCCTGAAGGTGATCCTCGTCGTGTTCTTCGCGGGCTACCTGTCCGAGAACCGGCCGCTGCTCGTCGAGGAGTCGACCCGGATCGGACCGATCGCCCTGCCACCGGTGCCGTACCTCGCGCCGATGGTGGCCATGCTCGCGATGGCCCTCGGGATCGTCGTCATCGAGCGCGACCTCGGCGCGGCGATGCTGTTCTTCCTCGTCTTCCTGCTGCTGCTGTACGTCGCGACCGCGCGCGTCAGCTACGTCGTCCTCGGCGTCGTGGCGTTCATCGTCGGCGGGGCGATCCTGTACGCGCTGTTCGCGACGGTCCAGGAGCGGATCGACGTCTGGCTGAACCCGTTCGCCGACCCGAACGGCACGGGATTCCAGATCGTCCAGGCGCTCCATGCGTTCGCCCGTGGCGGGATCCTGGGGACGGGCCTGGGTGCGGGATTGCCGACGATCGCCGGGCGGCCGCCGATCCCCGCGCTCCACACCGACTTCCCGCTCGCGGCCCTGGGCGAGGAGCTCGGCCTCGTGGGGATCCTCGCGATCCTGGGCCTGTACCTCGTGCTCATCGAGCGCGGCCTCCGGATCGCGGCCTCGGCGCCGGACGAGTTCCGGGCCCTGCTCGCGGCGGGCCTGTCGCTGGTGATCGGCGTCCAGGCGTTCATCATCGCGGCGGGAAACCTGAAGCTCATCCCGCTCACGGGGATCACGCTGCCGTTCATCAGCTACGGCGGCTCGTCGCTCATCGCGAACTCGGTCATCGTCGGGCTGCTCATCGCGCTCTCCGATCGTGGGCCCGAGGCCAAGCCGCCGGCGCCGCCGGGCCGGATCTCGCGCCTGCGTCGGCGCCTGGGCGGCGTTCCATGACGGCGGGGCCGGCCCTGCGCCGCGTCGGAATCGGCCGGGCGCTCGGGCGCGTCGGCCTGTCGCTGGCGATCGCGTTCGGGGCGATCGCCGCGGGAGCGGGCTACTGGCAGGTCGCGGAGTCGACCGCGCTGAGCCACGACCCGAACGACGCCGCGGTCATCGCCGCCTCGCGCCACATCCTCCGCGGCACGATCACCGACCGCGATGGCAACCGGCTGGCCTGGAACGCCCGCGACAAGAACGGCGAGCCATATCGGGTCTACGCCTCGCCGGCCCTGTCGGAGGTCATCGGCTACTCCTCGATCCAGTACGGCAACGCCGGGCTCGAGGCCGCCTGGAACGCCGAGCTGACCGGCGCCGCGTCACCGGATCCCCTCCAGGACCTGACCCGGAAGTTCACCGGCGCCGGGCCGGATCCGGCGAGCCTCAGGACGACGCTGGTGCTGGCCCTCCAGCAGAAGGCGGTCCAGCTCCTGGGCAGCGACAAGGGCGCCGTCGTCATGCTCGACCCGCGAAGCGGCGACGTCCTGGCGATGGCCTCGACCCCGGATTTCAATGCGTCGGCCGTGACGAATCCCACGACCGCAGGAAGGACCTTCGCCGCGCTCCAGAGCGATCCCGCGGACCCGCTCCTGCCGCGCGCGATCCAGGGCCGCTACGTGCCCGGGTCGATCTTCAAGATCGTCACCTCGATGGCCGGGCTGAGCAGCGGCGCCATCGACCTTCAGACGACGTTCAAGCAGCAGCCCCCGGCCGAGAAGACGGGTCTCCTCGTCGACGGCTTCCGCGTCCGAGATGGCCACCATCCCGGGACCGACGGGACGGCCCTCGACTACGACCAGGCGATCGAGGTGTCCTGCAACATCTGGTTCGCGCTGGCTGGCCTCCGGACCGGCGGGACGCAGCTGCTGAGCACTGCGCAGGCGCTCGGCTTCGGTTCGAGCCTGCCGTTCGACCTTCCGACGGTGGCCTCGCAGGTGACGAACGGGACGGGCAGCTTCGAGGGCGGGTTCAAGGACGAGGTCGAGCTCGCAAACGCGGCCTACGGCCAGGGCGAAACATTCGTGACGCCGCTCCAGATGGCCCTGGTCGCGGCGACGGTCGCCGACGGCGGCGTGCTCATGCAGCCCCGGCTCGTCCTGTCGGCGAGCAACACCGCCGGGACCGTGAGCTACGCCCCGACGGTCATCCGGCGGGTCGTCTCGAACGAGGTCGCGAGCGAGATTCGCGACGCGATGGTCCTTGCCGTCAACGGCAGCCTCGGTCGGCCGTTCACGGCCGGCGCCGCGGTCGCCGGCCTCGATGTCGCGGGAAAGTCGGGCACGGCCGAGCTCGATCCGGGGGTCAACCCCCACTCCTGGCTCATCGCCTTCGCCCCGGCGGACAACCCCCAGGTCGCGATCGCGGTCATCGTCGAGAACGGCGGCCACGGCTCCGCCCGGGCCGCCCCGATTGCGGGCTCGATGCTCAAGGCGTGGCAGACGTGGGCCGGCCAGTGACCGATCCCACCCGCTCGACGGACCCGACCCGTTCGCCGGACCCGTCCCGTTCGACGGACCCCACCGGCTCGCCCGCGTCTCGGTCGCTGATCGAGCGGCTGGGCCTCGCGTTCGTCGCGGCGGTGATGGCGATCGTGTTCGGAGGCCTCGCGGTCGCGGCCTGGGTCGGCGGCGAGCTGTTCCTCGCGGTGATGGCCGGGATCGGGGCCCTGATGACGATCTGGGCGGCGGGCGCGAACCTCCGCCGAGGCTGACGGAGCGAGCCGCAGGCGGCGTGTTCGGGAACCAATCGGGGACCTCCGGCGTACCATCCCGTGACCGTTGCGGGGCGCCGGCAGGAAGGCCGCGCAGCCTCGAGCCGCCGAGCTGGCGGGCGCCCAGGGGAGAGTGATGACGAGGATCGAGGAGACCGGCGATCGCGTTCTCTCGAACGTGGAGCGGGTCATCGTCGGCAAGCACGCCGAGGTGCGCTTCGCCCTCGTCGCGCTGCTGTGCCGGGGCCACCTGCTCATCGAGGACGTACCCGGGACGGGCAAGACGGTCATGGCCAAGGCCATCGCCAAGAGCCTCGGCTGCACGTTCCGCCGGATCCAGTTCACCCCGGACCTGCTGCCCTCGGACGTGACCGGCCTCTCGATCTACAACCAGAAGACCCAGGAGTTCGAGTTCCGGCCGGGCCCGATCATGAGCCAGGTGGTCCTGGCCGATGAGATCAACCGGGCGACGCCGAAGACCCAGTCCGCGCTGCTGGAATGCATGGAGGAGCGCCAGGCCACGGTCGACGGCACGACCTGGACGATGCCCGACCCGTTCCTCGTCATCGCCACGCAGAACCCGATCGAGTACGAGGGCACGTTCGCCCTGCCGGAGGCCCAGCTTGACCGGTTCATGCTCCGGATCCGGCTCGGCTATCCGCTGCCGGTCGAGGAGGTCGTGATCCTCGACGAGCAGAAGCGCCACCACCCGATCGACGAGCTGGCGACGGTCTGCTCGGTCGAGGAGCTCCGGGCGATGCAGGACGCGATCCGCGAGATCTACGTCGACCCGACGGTCTCGGACTACGTCGTCCGCCTGGTCAACGCGACCCGGACCCATCCCGACGTCTACCTCGGCGCGTCGCCCCGCGGCTCCATCGCGCTGTACCGCGCCGGCCAGGCCCTGGCCGGGCTGCTGGGTCGCGACTACGTCATCCCCGATGACATCAAGGCCCTCGCCGAGTCGGCCCTGGCCCACCGGCTCATCGTCAAGACCAGCTCCTCGATCCATGACGTCCAGCCGGCCCAGATCGTCCGCGAGCTCCTGGAGTCCGTGCCGATCGCCGGCGGTGACTACACCGCACCCGCGCCGGCCGGAACGCTCCAGGAAGTCACGCCCCGCGTCCGCGCCGACGAGGCGGCCGGCTAGCGCTCGGCGCGGCCGCGCGACCGGGGATCCAGGGCAGCATCGATGATCCGGCGGCTGGAGCTGCTGCTCCTCGGGGCGGTCATCGTGGTGGCCGCGTTCTCGACCGGCTGGTCGTTCCTGTTCTACCTCGTGTACCTGGGCCTGCTCGTCGTCGGTGGCTCGTACGTCATCACCCGCCTTGGCCTGGCCGACCTCGAGGCGGGCTACGCGGTGAGCCAGCTGTCGAGCCATGTCGGCGATCGAATCCGGGTGACCTACACGATCCGGAACACGAGTCGGATCCCGAAGCCCTGGCTCGAGGTCCACAACCCGACCTCACTGCCGGCCGGCCTGCCCGGCCGGGCCCTGGGCCTTGGCGCCGAGTCGGAGCGGTCATGGCTCGTCCGCACACCGATGACTCGGCGGGGCCACTTCCGCGTGGAGCCGCTCCAGGTCCGGACCGGCGATCCGTTCGGGTTCTTCGAGTCGGCCGCGACCGTCGGCAACGGCGTGACGGTCGTCGTGTACCCGCGGATCGAGGCGCTGCCGCAGTGGCGGCTCCCGGCCGCGAACCTCGACGGCAGCCACGCGATGCGCGAGCGGACGCTCCAGGCGACACCCCTGGCGACGACGGTCCGACCGTGGGCGCCGGGCGACTCCTTCAACCGGATCCATTGGCCATCGACGGCCCGGCACGGCGACATCCAGGTCAAGGAGTTCGACCTCGAGCAGACCGCCGACGCCTGGATCGTGCTGGATCTCGAGCGCTCGGTGCAGACCGGCACGGGCGACGAGTCGACGACCGAGGCGGCGATCCGGGTCGCGGCGTCGGTCGCGGACAAGGCCATCCAGGAGAACCGCGCGGTCGGGATCACGCTCGCGGCCCATCGCCTGGCCCAGCTCCAGCCCGACCGCGGCGGCCGGCAGCACCTCAAGATCATGCAGCTCCTCGCCGCGGTCGACGCCGACGGGACGAGCCCACTGTCCGAGACGCTCGTCGCGGCGGTGCCACGGATCCGGCGGGGCATGACCGCCGTCGTCATCACGCCGTCGCTCGACCGGACCTGGGTCAAGCCCCTCTCCACGCTCCGGGCGCGCGGCGTCGCCTGCGTCGTCGTGAGCTTCGACACGGAGGCCTACGACCGGTTCACGGTCGACGACGACCGGCGCCGGCACGGCCTGCCGCCGGAGCCGGGCGATCCGGCGGTGGCCGAGGAGCGGCGGCAGGCCGCTCGGGCACTTCGGCACGCCCTGGCCGAGTTCGACATCCCGATCCACGTGGCCGTGCCGGGCCGCCCGCTCGGCGACCTCCTCGTCGGATGAGCGAGCGGATGCGCGAGCGGCCGCTCGAGCGGATGCGCGGCTGGAGACGGGTTTCGTGAGCGCCGCGGTCGTCCCGGCCGGCCGATCCCTGGTCGAGGAGCCGGAGGGGCTTGCCCGGTTCCGGCCGGTCGAGGGCTGGTCGACGGTCATCGCCCTGGCCCTGCTCTCGCTGGCGTTCGGCTGGTCGCTCGACGACGCGGCCTGGGTGCCGTCGCCGGATGGCTCGACCGCCTATCTGCCGTGGCTCGGCGTGGTCGCGTCGCTGCTCGGGATCGGGCTTGCCAAGCTCGGCTGGGGGCACCTCCGGATCGACCTCGTCGGCGCGATCGTCGGGGGCCTCCTCATGCCCCTGATCGCGGGCAACATCGTCCTGGCCGGGAGTGCCCCATCGGGGAGCCCGCTCGACCAGGTCCTCGCCCGGTACCAGGCCTCGGCCAACGTCGCGATCCACGTCTGGGACGACTTCGTCGTGGCCGGCCAGCCGTTCACGACCCAGTTCGGCCACTACCACATGATCTTCGGGGCGATGGTCTGGGCGGCCGGGCTGCTCGGCGCGAGCGCGGTCATGGCCCGCCGCCGGCCGCTCGACGCGGTCGTCGTGACCGGCCTCCTGCTCCTGGCGAACATGGCCCTCACCGCCCACGACCAGCTCGTGATCATGGTCGTGTTCAGCGTCGCGGCCCTGACCCTGCTCATCCGGAGCCACCTCCTCGAAGAGCAGCTCACCTGGGTCCGGCGCCGGATCGGCGATCCCGGCGCCGTGACCGGGCTGTACCTGCCCGGCGGCGCGACGTTCGTCGTGGCGGCCGTGCTCGGCTCCCTCGTCCTGGCGAACGTCGCCGCGTCGGCGCCGCTCCAGAGTGCCTGGACGACCCTGCCCCAGCGCCTCATCGACGTGAGCCGATTCTTCGAGCAGTTCACGCCCGGGGGCGGCGACAATCGCCTCAACGGGCCGATCGGATTCGGGCCCAGCGCCACGACGAGCGGCCTGTGGTCGCCGGACGTGAGCCGGACCGCGTTCGTGGCCCACGTGCCGGCCGGCGACACGAACCTGTTCAAGTGGAAGGCCGGCGACTACAGCACGTACACGCTCTACGGCTGGACCTGGGGCACGACCCATCCGATCACCCGCGGCGCCGATGCGCCCCTGCTGGCGGGCACCCGCGATGACCCGGCCCTCGGCGTCGAGACGACCCAGATCCAGATCTCGATCGACCCGCAGGCCTACGTCGACGCGTCGGTCGTGAGCCCCGAGACGATCGCCCAGGTCGACCGCCAGTCGACCCTCGTCGCCGTCGGCGATGGCAACTCCTTCACGACGGTCCAGGTCGACGGCGGCGGCTCCTACACCGTCGACGCGCTGCTCCCCAAGCTCGGCGACACGGCAACGGGCATCACCGAGGCCCGGCTCCGCGCCGCGGGCCGGAACTACCCCCAGGACGTGACGGCGACCTACCTCGGCGTCCCCACGGGAGCGATCGGCCCGGCGGCCCAGGCCGTCCTCGACCAGGTCGAGGCCGGACTCGGGGGCAAGGACGCCGCCGAAGCCAGGCCCTACGACCTCGCGAAGGCGATGCAGGCCTACCTCCGGGATCCCTCGCATTTCGGCTACGCGACCGACGTCCGGGACGAAGTCCGGCGGCAGTGCGACGGCATTTCCACGGTCGAGTGCTTCGCCCGGATCCGCGAGGGCTATTGCGAGTACTACGCGAGCGAGATGGCGATCCTGCTGCGAGCGGCCGGCATTCCGACGCGGATCGCCTACGGCTTCCTGCCCGGGACGCGGACGGCCGACGGCACGGAGATCGTGCCCGCCTCGGCGGCCCACTGGTGGGTCGAGGTGTACTTCCCGAACTCGGGCTGGGTCGAGTTCGATCCCACCGGCGGCAACGGCGCGACGCCCTTGCCGATCCCGTCCGGCGCGGCCGTCACGGCGGCGCCGCGCACGCCCATCCCGACCGCCCTGCCCGAGGGCAGTGGTGACCTCTTCCCGAACCAGTCCCGGGGCGCGGGTGGCGGCACGACGGCCGAGCCGCCGTCGGCCAACAGCGGACCCTTCGCGATCATCGGCCTGCTGCTCCTCACCGCGATCGTCATCGTCGCCCTGGCCGCTCGGCGGCGCGGACC
>DASUHU010000232.1:0-3617 GCA_036273395.1 Candidatus Limnocylindrales bacterium | reverse complement strand
GAGCTGGGACCTCCTCACCGCTGCCGACCGGACGCTCCTCCGGCGCCTCTCGGTGTTCGCCGGTGGCTGGACGGTCGATCTCGCGGTGTCGGTCGTCGGCGACGACGGACCGGCCGACCCTGTCGAGCTGCTCGACGGGCTCGCGCGCCTGGTCGACAGATCGCTCGTCATCGTCGACCGCGGCCAGACGACCCGCTACCGGATGCTCGAGACGATCCGCCAATACGCCCGGGAGCAGCTCATCGCGAGCGGTGAGGCGGCGGCGGTCTCGGATCGGCACTTCCGGGCTTTCAAGGGCCTCGCCGAAGCGGCCGAGCCGGAGCTCCGCGGCCCGTTGATGGGCGACTGGCTCGACCGCCTCGACGCGGAGATCGACAACCTCGGGGCCGCGATGGAGTGGGGTCTGGAGGCGTCGCCGTGGGAAGCCGTCGCGATGGCCCGGGCGATGCTCGCCTACTGGTCCTCGAGGGTGGCCGGGGAGGACAGCGAGGCCCGCATCGTCGCCGCCATCGAGATTGCCCGCCACCGGACGGTCGGCGTGGCCGATGCCTCCGCCGAGGATCGCGCGCTTGCCGCCCAGGTCCTCGGCGAGGCGGCGCGAGTGTGGTCGATGAACGGCCGGCCGGACATCGGCCTGCCGTGGGCCGAGGACGCGATCCGCCTCGCGGAAGCGAGCGGCAGTCCTGCGGCGCGCCTCGCGGCGATGGCCGGCCTCGGTGTGGCGTACGCCTTCACCGGGCGCGGGCTGGAGCTCCGCCAGGTCTTCGACGGTGCGTCGGCGCTGGCCGAGGCCACCGGCTCGTGGTGGACCCTCGCCCAGTCGAGCGGGTTCTCGGGAGCGACGATCATCACGGTCGATCCCGAGGCCGCCGAGAACCTCCTTCGGCGTGGCGACGAGGCGGCGCGCCGCTCCGGCAACCCGTACGTCCTGGGCGCGACGGCCATGGCCCGCGGCCGCGCGTTCAGCGCCCAGCACAGACCCGACGAGGCTGCCGAGGCGCTCGAGCGGGCGATCGCGCGATTCACCGAGATCGGTGACCAGCGCCTCGCGCTCGCCGCGCGCAGCGACCTTGCCCATGGCCTGCGACGGGGCGGCCGCCTCAACCAGGCCCTCGCGATCTATCGCGAGACGATCGAGGGCTGGGTCCACGTGGGCAACCGCGGCGCCGTCGCCAACCAGCTCGAGAACGTGGCCTATATCGCCATCGAGCGCGGCGATCTCCCGCGGGCCGCCCGGCTGCTCGGCGCGGCCGAGGGGATCCGCGACACGGCCGGGTCGTCGATGGCCTTCGACGAGGTGCCGGAGTACGAGGCGTTCGTCGCGCGGCTGCGCGCGGCGCTCCCGGCCGACGAGCTGGAGCCAGCCTGGTCCGGCGGGCGCGGGTTGACGCCGGCGGAAGCCGTGCGCCTCGGGCGCGAGCCCTAGGCCCCGGTCGAGATCGACCCCGCGGCGACGACGTCCGTCGCGGAATGCTCGCCGAGGATGCCCGTCGGCTCGCTGGCCCTGTGCGACCGGCGTGAGCGGCCGTGCGACACTGTCGGGCCATGACCTCGACGGTGACCCCTCGCCCGCACGAGCGACTCGGCGCGATCCTCGAGCGCTGGGAGCCGGTCATCGGAATCGAGGTCCACGCCCAGCTGCGGACGGCGTCGAAGATGTTCTGCGCCTGCTCCACGGCCTACGACGGCGCCTCGCCGAACAGCCACGTCTGCCCGGTCTGCCTCGGGCTGCCCGGGGCCCTCCCGGTCATCAACCGGCGAGCGGTCGAGCTCGTGCTCGCGACGGGCGCGGCGATCGAGGCGACCACGCCCGAGGCTACTCGCTGGGACCGCAAGAACTACTTCTATCCGGACCTCCCGAAGGGCTACCAGATCAGCCAGTACGACCTGCCGCTGGCGGCGAACGGCCGGCTCGTCGTGACGACCTCAGCCGGGCCGATCACCGTCCGGATCCGTCGGGCCCACCTCGAGGAGGACACGGCGAAGCTCGTCCACGCGCCGGGCGACGACGGGCGGCCGGTCAGCCTGGTCGACTTCAACCGGTCCGGTGCGCCGCTCATGGAGATCGTCACCGAGCCGGACATCCACTCGCCAGAGGCGGCCCGCGCCTACGCCGAGGAGCTCCAGCTGCTGCTTCGAACGGTGGGCGCGTCGGACGCGGACATGGAGCGCGGGCAGATGCGGGTCGAGGCGAACGTCTCGCTGCGGTCGCGCGGGACCGAGCCGTTCGGGACGCGGATCGAGGTCAAGAACATGAACTCCTTCCGCTCGGTCGAGCGGGCGATCGCGTTCGAGATCGAGCGGCAGGCCGAGGTGCTCGAGGCGGGCGGCCAGCTGTCGCTCGAGACGCGCGGCTGGTCCGACGATCGAGGCGCCACGTACCGGATGCGGAGCAAGGAGACCTCGGAGGACTATCGCTACTTTCCCGAGCCGGACCTGCCGCCGCTGCGAATCGCGCCGGAGTGGCTCGGGGACATCCGGTCTCGCCTGCCGGAGCTTCCCGCCGCCCGGCGGTCCCGCTACGTCGAGTCGCTCGGGCTGTCCACGTATGACGCCGGTGTCCTGGCGGCCGATCCGGAGGCCGCGGCGCTGTTCGAGGCGGCGCTCGGGGCCGGGTCGACGGTGGTCACGCCGAAGTCGGCGGCGAACTGGGTCACCGGGGAGGTGCTCCGGCTCCGGAACGCCGGTCAGCTCCCGCGACAGCCCGATGCCGGCGAGCTCGCCGCGCTCATCGCGCTCGTCGAGAGCGGATCGATCTCGCGCGCGAGCGGGCGGTCCGTGCTCGAGCGCCACGTCGAGTCGGGTGACAGCGTCGCGTCGATCATCGAACGCGAGGGCCTCCGGCAGATCTCCGACGCCGACGCGCTCGGCTCGATCGTCGAGTCCGCCCTCGCCGCGAACCCGGCGGCGGTCGCGGACGTGCGGGCCGGCAGGGACCAGGCCGTGAAGTTCCTCGTCGGGCAGGTCATGAAGGCCACCCGCGGCCAGGCCAACGCGGCGGTGGCCGAGGCGGCCATCCGCGACCGGCTCGGCGGCGAGGGCGGTCCTGGATGAACCCCGTTTCGATCGGCCTCCTCGTGCTTGGCGTCGTGCTGGCGATTCTGGCCGCGGCGCGCGCACGCGCACCGTGGACCCGCTATCGGGCCCTCAGGTCGCAGGAGGCGAACATCGCCCGCTACGAGGCCTGGCGGGGCGGCCTCCGGGACACCGGACCGACCGGCGCCTCGGTGGCGCTCGAGCTCCTCCGCGCCCAGCTCCGCACCGATGCCGCGATCGGGGCCGTCGGAATCCTGCTCGTCGTCGCGGGGCTGATCCTTCGCTAGATCCGCGGCGCCGCGCCACCAACCGCGCGGCGCCGGACGCCTCGCGTTACAGCAGCCGCGCGTGCTCGACCTTGATGCAGCGATCCATGACGAGCGACAGCCCGCCCTCGAGCGCGATCCGGCCCGCCTCCGCGCTCACGATCCCGAGCTGGAGCCACAGGCAGCGGGCGCCGATCGCGACCGCTTCGCGGGCATGCTCCGCGCAGAACTCGGCCCGTCGGAACACGTCAACGATATCGAACGCGCCGGTCGCCTCGACGGCCTCGGCCAGGGTCGGGTAGACCGGCCGGCCCT
>DASUHU010000231.1:0-2109 GCA_036273395.1 Candidatus Limnocylindrales bacterium | reverse complement strand
GTACCGAGAGCGCCTGCAGGTCGATGGGCGGCCGGTGGACGCCGCGACGTTCGCGCGACTCGTTCGGGAGATCCTGCCCGTTGCCGATCGGGTGGCCCGGCGCCACGGCGAGCCGACCGAGTTCGAGCTGCTCACGGCGGTGATCTTCCGGTGGTTCGCCGAGATCGGACTGGATGTCGCGGTCGTCGAGGTCGGGCTCGGCGGGCGTCTCGACGCGACCCATGCCTGGGACGGCGGGGTCGCGGTGGTGACGAACGTCGCCCTCGACCACATGGCCCAGCTCGGGGACACGATCCCGAAGATCGCCCGCGAGAAGGCCGCGATCATCGAGCGTGGCGACCTGGCCGTCACGGGCGCACGGAACGAGGCGTTGCCCGTCATCCGGCGCCGGGCGCGCCGGCTCGGCGTGCGCCTCACCGAGGTCGGCCCGGCGCCGCTCCTCGGCGCGGATCGGGACGGCATCGAGGTCGAGCTGCCGCAGCTCGGGCCGACGCGCGTGGCGCTTCGCGGCCGGCATCAGGCCGAGAACGTGGCGGTCGCCGACGCGACGCTCGATGCGCTCGAAGCGGCCGGAATCGCCCGGGTGCCCGCCGACGCGCGACGGCGCGGCTACGCGGCCGCGCGCTGGCCGGGGCGCCTGGAGCTGCTCGAGGTCGGCGGCCGCGACGTCCTGCTCGACGGTGCCCACAACCCAGCCGGCGCGGCAACGCTCGCCACGGCGATCGAGGATCTGCGCCCGCATCTCCGGCCCGGCGGCGCCGCGGCCGAGCCGACCCTCGTGCTCGGGGCGATGGCCGACAAGGATGTCGACGGCATCCTCGCGGCTCTCGCCGCCTCGCCGACGCTCCGGGACGCCCGGATCGTCGCGACCCAGCTCGACCTGCCGCGCGCGCTCGCGGCCACGACCCTGGCCGAGCGCTGGCGCGCCATCGTCCCCGGCGGGCGAGCCGAGGCCGTGCTCCCGGTCGCGCGGGCGCTCGATCGCGCCCTCGAGGTGGGTGTCGGTCCGGTCATCGTGGCGGGCTCGCTCTATCTCGTCGGCGGGGCCCGCCGTCGCTGGCTGGACGATCCGCTCCTCCACGACCCGGGCGAGCCGGACCGCCTCGGCGTACCGGACGACCCGGGCAACCCGCCCGGGGTACCGTGACCAGCGACATGTCGACCTCTCGCGACGCTGCGTCCGACGGCGACCGCGCGATCCCCGGCGAGAGCTCCGTCATGCCGGCCGAGCCGGAACGGGGCGGCGGCCTGGCGACCCCATCGTTCGGGCTGCCGGCCGGCGCCTCGAGCGGGCTGCCGGGGCCGCTCGGCGAGACCCGGATCGGGCCGCGGACGTTCGCCTGGGGCACGAGGACGTTCGTGATGGGGATCCTCAACGTGACGCCGGATTCATTCTCGGGCGACGGCCTCGCGCGCGACGGCCTCGCGCGCGACGGGCATGGCTCCGCAGCGCGGCCGCCCGACGGCGCCATCGTGGACGCGGCCGTGGTCCTCGCCCGATCGATGGTCGACGACGGCGCGGATCTCCTCGATATCGGCGGCGAATCGACCCGTCCCGGCCACGCCGAGGTGGGCGTCGAGGAGGAGATCGCCCGCGTCGTGCCCGTCATCGAAGCCGTTCGGGGCGCCCTTCCCGACGTCCCGCTCTCGATCGACACGACGAAGCCCCGCGTCGCCGCCGCCGCGATCGACGCCGGCGCCGCGCTCGTGAACGACGTCTGGGGCGTGGCGCCCGACGACAGCCTCTCGCGTCTTGCCGCCGAGCGCGGCGTCCCGATCGTCCTCATGCACAACCGCGCCGAGCCCCGATACACCGCGCTCGTGCCGGAGATCCTGGGCGATCTCGAGCGCGCGATCGAGCGGGCCGTGAGCGCCGGCGTGCCGTTCGAGCAGATCCTCGTCGATCCCGGCTTCGGCTTCGGCAAGACCGCCGAGCACAACCTCGCGGTCCTCCGTGACCTGGGCGCGCTCCGCCTGCTCGGCCGACCGATCCTCCTCGGCACCTCCCGGAAGTCGACGCTCGGCAGGGTCCTCGACCTGCCCGCCGACCAACGCGTCGAGGCAACGGTGGCCACGACGGTGCTCGGGATCGCCGCGAGGATCGACATG
>DASUHU010000230.1:0-6565 GCA_036273395.1 Candidatus Limnocylindrales bacterium | reverse complement strand
AGTGGCCGGCGTCTGGGGAAGTCCCGGCCACTCCGCGCGTGCCTTTCGCTCGAATGGCTCGTTGCCAACCATCTGAACGGACAGGAGGCGGAGGATGTCCCCGATGTTGATCTCGACCGGACTACTCCCCCTGATCGAGGCAGAGGCCTCGACCTCCGTGTGGGTCGAACGCGCGGGCCGGTACGCTGCCCAGGCCGTCTCGAACGCCGAGCGAGCGCACCAGCGAACGGTCGAGAAGCGACTCGACGGGCCGACGCGGGGCTGGACCGCGGACGAGGTGACCCTCTCCTACCGGGGCAGTGCGGATGGCGAGCGGCGCTACCGGGAGGAGGCCGACGTCCTGACGCTGCGCGGTTACCAAGGTTGGCTAGAGACGAGCGCCGCCGGTGACCCGCTCGGGGCGCGAATCCTGCTTGCCCTCCATCTCGGTGAACCTGAGGGATCCCCCGAACGGCGAACCTCGATCCGCCGAAGCGTCACGTGGACCAAGGCACCCAGGACGTGATCCGGGTAGAGCGTGAAGCCAGCCCGGATTACCGAGTGGGACCGCAGGCCCGGCTCGATACCGCCGTTGCCGATCACCCGATCGAGCAGCCCGGCATTGAGGGCGACCCGGTCGCCCAACCGCCGAGCCGACGCGACAAGATTGAGGTGCTCGGGATCCTCCTCGGCATGCTGGGCATCATCCTGGGTCTGGCGCTGACCGTCGGACGGACTCTCCCCTTCGGGCCATGACCGTGGCTTCAAATGTGCGGATCGACCACGCGTGGTGACGGCCTGGCCTTCGGTCGCCTAAAGTATGTGGCGCGGGCGCTGAATCGATTCCGATCGACACCCGCTTCATCGAGGCGCCCCGAGTGGCCGACCCGCCGAGCATTCGCGACACCGACGCCCGGCGCGCCCTCGTCCTCGATGACCGGCCGCTGCTCGTGAACCTCATCGAGTTGACGCTCAACCACGGCGTGTTCGAAGTTCGGGGCGCCGCGGACCTGGCGGCGGCGGAGGCAATCCTCACCGAGTGGCACCCGCACTTGGCCGTCATCGACATGGATCACGAGGACAGCACTGCGCTGCTCGGGCGCCTGGGAGCGGCGAACCGGCTGACGAAGCGCACGACACCCGCCCTCGGACTGACGCGTCGCGGCGACCTCAAGACGAAGCTGCACGCGTTCGACCTCGGCGTCGACGATATTCTCACGGTCCCCTTCTCGCCCGAGGAGCTCCTCGCACGCGCGATCGTGATCACGCGTCGCGCCTCCGGGATGGACCGCCCGATCATCCCGACCATCAGGCTCGGCGAGATCGAGCTCGACATCCTGAGCCGCGAGGTTCGGGCCGGGAACTCGTTGATCCACCTCAGCGGTATCGAGCAGAGCCTCCTGTATCTGCTCGCCAGCCGCAGCGGCAGGGTCGTGACCCGCGACGAGATCCTCGACACGATCTGGGGCACGGACTTCGTCGCCGAGAGCAACATCGTCGATCGGCACATCCGGAGCCTGCGCATCAAGCTGCAGAACGATTACCGGCAGCCGCGCTTCATCGCGACCGTCCCAGGACGGGGCTATCAGTTCATCCCGACCTTCACGAACACCGGCTGGGCCGGCCCGGCGACAGCGGGAGCGACGACCCCCACCTGACACGTGCGGGCCGCCCGACTGCCCCGCACGGCAGACCGCCGGCATGACGCCGAGTCATGACGTCGCGGATCGCCACGACCACGCTCGACCTTCCAGGGGTCGGGTGGGATCAACCGCCCCCGCGAAAGGAACGAAATCGATGGGCTTGATCGCATGGATCATCGTCGGCGCGATCGCCGGCTTCATCGCCAACCGCGTCATGGGCTCCAGTGACGGCGTGCTGATGACCGTCATCCTCGGAATCCTCGGCGGCCTCGTCGGCGGCTTCCTTGCGGCGAACGTGCTGAAGGTCGGCTCGGTCAACGGCATCAACCTCGAGAGCATCGTGATCGCCACGATCGGCGCGATCATCGTCGTCTTCGTGGCAGGGTTCGTGACCGGTCAGCGCGGGCTGAGCCGCCCCTGAGCATGACCGCACCCGCTGAACCGACGACGGACCGCGGCGCGCGCGTGCGACTGGCGCCCGCGGCGCGCCGCGGCGTGATCGCGCACGCCCGAACCGACGCGCGCCTTGGCCCCGCGGCGAACGACCCGGCGGTCGATGCAGGGCCGCTCGGAGCACGCGCGGCCGACCGCGTCACGGGCTTCATGGGCAGCTGGCGATTCATCGTCATCCAGTCGGTGATCGTCGCCATCTGGCTGGCGGCCAACGTCGTGCTGCTGAGCCGGCCGTTCGACCCGTTCCCGTTCATCCTGCTCAACCTGGCGTTCAGCACGCAGGCCGCATACGCCGCGCCACTGATCCTGCTCGCCGGCAATCGCGCCTCGCACAGAGACCGGCTGACCTTGGAGCATGCCGCCGATGAGGGCGACCTTGGCGACAGGCAGAACGAGCTCCTCCTCACGGGCAACACCGAGATTCTCAAGCAGGTGGCGGCGCTCGAGGCGCGGATCCTCGCGATGGAGGAGACGATCCTCGCGGCGCTGAAGGAGGCGAGGACAAGGTGACGGCGTCCACGGTCTCGGGGCGCCCGTCCCTGTCGGGTGACGCGCGGACGCCCGCGCGTCGGGATGACGTCCCGTCATGAGGGTCCCGACAGCGTAGGACAGGCTGACGGTCCGAGCAGGTCCGACTAGATGGATATGGGAGATCAGATGCATGAGCGAAGCGTGAAGGCCGCCCTCGACGCGTGGCGCGACGCCGTGCGCCGCCGAGACGCGCTCGCCCCCGGCAGTGCGGACTGGCCGATCGCCGACGACGACGTCCGCAACGCCTCCAAGGTCTTCCACGCCGAGCTAGCGCAGCAGTCCGCGCGCTACGCGGAAGAGGCGTTTGAGAGTCGGACATCCTGGTCGACACGTCTCGACCTCCGCGGCGCCCCAGCGGCCGAGGATGCGCAGGACAACCAGCGCGTTCGGTCGACGTCCCGGTGACCACAGAGGCGCAGCGCGAGCGCGATCAATCGATGATGGACGGTGGCCACTCCGCGCCGCTGCGGCAGACGCTGGCCGATGAGGCGCAGCGCATCGCGATCGACGCCGAGTACCTCGGTCGCCAGCATCTGATCGCGAGCGAGGGATGGCGCAGGCGCGCGGTGCTGTTCGCCATTCCGGCCACCGTCGTCGTCGCGGCGGTCGCTGCCGCGGCGGCCGGTGTCGCGGCGCTCATCGGGGCGGATTCCAGGGTCACGGTCGTGCTCGCGTTCCTCGCGGCCATCGCGAGCGTCGCCCGGCTGCTCCTGAAGCCTGCGGATGAGGCCGGCGGGCACAGCATCAAGGGGATTGAGTACCTGGCCGTCAGGTCGGATGCCCGGCGACTCCGGAATATCGGCCTCAGCACGGATCCCGACCTCACAGCGGTCAGGAAGGAGCTCGATCAACTCGTCGATCGGCTGAACGCCCTCCGCGCGATGGAGCCGCGGGCACTGTCGCCCGAGCTGCTCGACAAGGTCCGCGCGCGCGTGAGGCGAGGCGACTACGCGTACGAGACGGACCCGCTGTGGGAAGCCGGCCCCGCCGCGGCGGCGACGGGAACGACCGATCCGCCGCTCCAGCCGCCTGCTGACGGCTCCCGGTCTCCAGTTGGCGTCGCGACCGAGGTCCAGGTCATCGCGGCGTCGACCAAACGGGTATGACCGTCCGCCCACTCGACGCGCCGGCGTAACATTGGCCAGCCGCTCACCGGTTCTGCGCAACGGCCGCGACACGCACCCTGACCGGGTGGAGGACATCCCGGTCACTACCCGGAGACCTGCTTCAGGGGTGGCGGGAGGCGACGCGCGCGGCTGAGCTCGCGGCGCGGTTGGCACAGTTCGCCGAGGAAGCGACGGATCAGGCCGACGCCGATGCAATGGCGTCGACCGAGATTGCCGAGCTGGCCGACAGGGTGGCCGAAGCCGCCCTGTCGACGGTGGCGACGGCACGCGGCGCCGCAGACCGCGCGAACGCTCTGGCGGCGTCGAAGCGCAAGCCGGGTGTCGGTGACGCACTGCCGCCGGGGACATGGCAACCGCCGTGGAGTCCGACGCTCGCGACCGCTACCACGAGGCCGAGGCCGCAGCCGGCGGCCGCCATCTCGCCGCGGACAGCACCGCCAGCCGCTGACATCTGCCAGGGGCCGCGTCGCTGCGAGCTCTTGACCGTCACTGCCGATCAGAGTTCGGCGCTTGCGGCCACCCGCCGTCGTCCTCCTGCGGCCCACCAAGCCGCTCGGGCAGACGCGACCCAAGAATCCACACCAGCTGCGCCGTATTCTCGGCCCCAACCTTCGCTCTGGCGTTCGCAAGATGGTGTTTGACGGTCGAGTGCGACAGGCCAAGCCGGTAGGCGGCCGCCTTCTCCGAACCGGCGACGAGGACCGCCTCTAGCACGCGGATCTCACAGTCGGTCATTCGCCGTGCAGGCCTACGAGCCGCCCGTTCCTGCGACATCACGCGCCCAGGCCCGCCGCAGCCAGCCACTCATCCCGGCCCTCGATCGGGATCTCGTAGGTTGTAATCCCGCGCCCAACACCTGTCGGGCGCGCCACTTCAACCGCGGCGATCGGCATCCTCGTCGGGCCGGGCCATCAACGGTGATGCAACGCTCGGTACCCGACCGCCACGCCGGCGGCGGCGACGCTCGCGGCGACTGCGCCCGCGGCGAGCGCGGGCAGGAGCTCGCCGTCGACCCGCCATCGCCGGAGCGGCCGCGGCCGCGCAACGGGTGACTCGGGGGTTCGCCGGTCCGCGACGCTGGCCCAGGCCTCGATCGGGCCCAGCTCGGCCTGGATCCGCTCGATCGCGAGGGCCCGGGCGGACGGATCCGTGAGGTCGACCGGGACGACGAGGGCTTCGCGACCTCGGGCGCGGACGTCAGCGGCCGCGGCCTCGAGGGCCTCCCAGCCGCGGCCCACGAGGGCCACGTTCCAGCCGGCCTCGGCGTAGGTGCGGGCGTTGGCCCGCCCGATCGGGGCGGCGGGATCGGTGATCGCGACCACGGGTGTCATCGATGACCCTCCGATACCGGGACCACCAGTGCCTCGATGTCGACCGCGTCCTCGAGCTCGGGCTCACCATCGGGGACGAGGATCAGCGGATCGACCTGCGATTGGGCGTACTCGACGAGGGCCGACGCGTGATCGTCGGTGGGCAGCCATCCCCAGGCGTCGATGCCGAGGTCGCGCGCGCCGCGGACCTGATCGGCAATGGCGTGCCGGCCGGCGGCTTCGAGCTCCTCGGGTCCCAGGCGATCGGGCACATCGTCGGTCCCGTCGGCCGACCATTCGGTGGGGAGCGGGCTCTCGAGCGGATCGCGACCCGCGTCGAGGTCGTAGAGGATCAAGGTCGCGTGCTCGTCGAGCGCCCGCTGGGTCCCCATCCGGCGCACGCGGTCGTAGCGGTCGTCCTCGCCGGTCACGGCGACGATCGTTCGAGGGCCAGCCATCACCGGGGACGCTACGAAGTCCGCCTGTCAGCCGCGGAGCCAGGCCTTCCCGCGACCGACACAAGGGCGTGTCAGCGGAGCGGGTCGGTGGATCCCTCCGCCCGAAGGAGCTCGACGCCGTCGGCCCGCCGGATCGCCCCCGCCCACTCGCCCCCGACTCGATGCATCGCGACAACGACCTCGTCGCCGGGCGCGGCCGAGGCAAGGTACTCGAGCCGGGCTCGCCGCGGCACGTCGGCAACGCCAAGCCTCGCGGGCGGGACGCTTGCGAGGGCCTCCTCGAGCCAGTCCAGGTAGGCGGCGTTGTTGACGTGGCCCATCGGGTCGAGGTCCTGGGGCCGGACCCGGATCCGGAGGACGTCCGGCGCGGCGACCAGGAGCTCCGGATCGACGCGCATCATCTGGCTGCCGAGCTCGGGATTCGTGAAGCTGAGCCCGAAATCCGGCGGGATCCGGACCGGCCGCCCGCGCTCGTCGAGCAGGACCCAGTCGGTGATGACCCGGGCCGCCAGCGCGCCATCCGCGAGCCGGACGCCCGACTCGCGCCGGGCCCAGATCCGGCGGCCATGCCCGATCACTGCGGTCGAGACGCGAAGGGTCTGGCCCATCGCGATCGGGGCGATGACGTCGAGCTCGACCGCCCGGACGACCCACCATCGGCCTCGATCGACGTACCACTCGCGATCGAACCCGAGGTCCTCCGAATGGCGCCAGGCCACGTCCTGCGCATACCGCAGCAGGGTCGAGGTCCGGATGCGTCCGTCGGCCCCCGCCTCGTCGAAGCGGACGCGATAGCCCGCCACGAAGCCGTTGTCGATGCCCTCGACGGGGCGATCCTGCCGGCCCGTGAGACCCGAGTCGATCACGGCCGAAGCCTACGACCCAAACGCGCCCCGGCGGCGCGGGATCAGCCGAGCGGCGTCTCCGTGGACGGAGCGCCGACCGTCGGCGCCGGTGACAGGCTCGTGCGTGGCCGGAGCCACGCCAACGTCAGCCGGGAACGGCGACGCGGCATGGGAGCGACGGTTATCAGCCGATCGGCGCGCGCGGCCAGCTCGACCAGC
>DASUHU010000229.1:0-2722 GCA_036273395.1 Candidatus Limnocylindrales bacterium | reverse complement strand
GACCGGGTTCTGGGTCGCCAGGACGACGAAGGGCTCGTCGAGCGGCCGGACGCGGCCTTCGATCGTGACCTGACGCTCCTGCATCGCCTCGAGGAGGGCCGACTGCGTCCGGGGCGTGGCCCGATTGATCTCATCGACGAGGAGGAGGTTCGTGAACACGGGGCCCGGCACGAACCGGAGGGCGCCGGCCTCGTACAGGCTCGAGCCGCTGATGTCGACCGGCAGGAGATCCGGCGTCCCCTGGATGCGGGAGGTCGAGAGCGACAGCGCGCGGGCGATCGACCGGGCGAGGAGCGTCTTGCCGGTTCCGGGAACGTCCTCGATCAGGACGTGGCCATCGGCCAGGAGCGCGATTGCGACCAGACGCAGCGCGTCGTCCGCGCCGACGACGGCCTTGCCGACCTCGCCTCGAAGCGCGGACCAGAACGACGCGATCGAGCCGTCGTCCCCGGATCGTGTCGATACCTCGGGCGTCACCGTGCTCGCCACGACCCTCCTTCCGAGCCAGCCGTCGGGCTGGCTGTATCATCGCGGTCCGGTCGGAGCCGCCTCCGACGCGTCCGTGGGCGATTGGCTCAGCGGTTAGAGCACGCGGTTCACATCCGCGGGGTCACTGGTTCGAATCCAGTATCGCCCACCACCCTCCCGTCACGCGACGGCTCGAGCCGCGCGACCTGCTAGGCTGCGGGGACAGATGCGGTACGAGCGCTCCGGTCAGCGCTCCGGTCCACGCGACCATCCCCATTCCGACCTTCGTCCGACGCCCTGACCGGTCCCTGCTGCGAGCGCAGCGGGCGGGCCATCGATCAGGAGCGATACGTTCATGTCCTTTGACAGCCTCGGGCTGACGCCCGAGCTCCTTCGTGCCGTGGCGGCCGAGGGCTACACCGAACCGACCCCGGTCCAGGACCAGGCGATCCCCGCGGTCCTCCAGCGGCGCGATGTCCTCGCCGCGGCGCAGACCGGCACCGGCAAGACCGCGGCCTTCGTGCTGCCGATCCTCCAGATGCTCAACGCGACCCGGCCGCGGGCCCGGCATCCCATCGGGCCACGCCCGCGCGGCGCGACCGGCCTGCCGATCCGGGCCCTGATCCTGGCACCGACGCGGGAGCTGGCGCTCCAGGTGGAGGAGTCGGTCCGGGTCTACGGCGCCCAGCAGCCCGTCCGCTCGACGACGATCTACGGCGGCGTCGGCTATGACGCCCAGATCAAGGCGATCCAGGGCGGCCCCGAGATCGTCGTGGCCACGCCGGGCCGCCTCCTGGACCTGTCCGGACAGGGCAAGATCGACCTTCGGTCGGTCGAGATCCTCGTCCTCGACGAGGCCGATCGGATGCTCGACATGGGCTTCATTCGCGACATCCGCCGGATCCTCGCGCTGCTCCCGCCCCGGCGCCAGAACCTCCTGTTCTCGGCGACCTTCCCGGACGAGGTCCGGGATCTCGCCGCGAGCTTCCTCGAGGCCCCGGTCCGCATCCAGATTGCCCGCCGGAACACCCCCATCGAGCTCATCCGCCAGGTCGTCCACCCCGTGGACCGGGCACGCAAGCGGGAGCTGCTCAGCCAGCTCGTCCGATCGGGCCGGATCGATCGGGCGCTCGTCTTCACGAGGACCAAGCACGGCGCGAGCCGCCTCGCCGAGCAGCTCGATGCGGATGGGATCGATGCCGTCGCCATCCACGGCAACAAGAGCCAGGGCCAGCGGGTGAAGGCCCTCGAGGACTTCAAGGCGGGCCACGTCGAGGTCCTCGTCGCGACCGAGATCGCCGCCCGAGGGCTCGACATCGACGGACTGCCGCACGTCGTGAACTACGAGCTCCCGACGGTCGCGGCCGACTACATCCACCGGATCGGCCGGACCGGTCGGGCCGGCCTCGAGGGCGACGCGGTCTCCCTCGTCTCGGCCGACGAGGCCGACCAGCTCGCCGAGATCGAGGCGCTCATCGGGCGGGACATCCCGCGCCAGCTCGTGCGCGGCTTCGAGCCCGTTCGAGGGCTGGGGAGCGCCACTGGCGCTCGGCCGCGCGGGCCGCAGGCCCGAGCCCCGCAGCGTCAGCAGCCGCGATCGCAGCACGCACCGCGCCGGCGGAGCCCGGATCGGCGCGGCGCCATCGCTCCGACCCGTCAGGCGGCAGCGCGCCCCAGGCTGGCAGCGCCGGCGTCGTCGGGCTTCAATGCAGAACAACGGAGCGGAACCACGGCACACTTCGCGGTGATGCCGGGTGAGCGGTTCCGCCGCCTCGCACCGGACGCATCGTAGGGAGCGGGAGGTCGATCATGGCCACCGGAACGGTCAAGCGACTCATCGCCGATCGGGGCTTCGGCTTCATCGCCGGCGAGGACGGCAAGGAGTACTTCTTCCATCGCGACGCGGTCGAGGAACCCCTGACCTTCGAACGCCTCGAGGCCGGCGAGACGGTCGAGTTCGACGTGACGTCGAGCCCGAAGGGACCGCGAGCGGCCCGGGTCCGGCGCGCATCGTGACGAAGCGGTCGGAGTTCGAGCGCCGGCGGCGGGCCGCCGAGACGGAGCGGCTCGTCGAGATCGAGCGGGCCTGGCGGGGAAGCCTGCCCGCGGACGTGGTCGAGCAGTTCGACCGGAAGGTGGCCGAGGCCCGGGCCCGGGGCCCGCTGCCGCCGCCACCGGACATGGCCCCGGGCACGGCGCCGAATCCGCCGCGGCCGGGCCACGAGCCGAAGCCTCCGAAGGCCGACGCTCGTCC
>DASUHU010000228.1:0-7343 GCA_036273395.1 Candidatus Limnocylindrales bacterium | reverse complement strand
TCACCACGGCCGGTACCGCGGGTGGCGCCGGCGTGGCACGGGCCAATCCCGGCGCCCAGATCCCGTACGCCCGCGATGCCTACGCCGGCCCGGGTCCGACGCCCGCCGCGGCGGCATCCGGAGGCCGGTCGCGCGTGGTCGAGGATCAGGCGGAGGACGCCGGCGGTCGGGGCGGCCCATGGCTGTGGATCTCCGCGCTCCTGGCCCTCGGCGTCATCGCGCTCGCGGGTTTCCTCCTCTTCCGGCTCCTGTCCGCGACCGGCACGCCGACACCGAGCGAGCAGGTCAGCGTCCCGAGCCTCGTCGGCCTGTCATTCGATGCCGCCCAGGCGACCGCCAACGCCGTCGGGCTGCAGGTGGTGCGAGGGCCGTCGGCGAGCTCCGATCAGGCGGCCGACACGGTCCTGAGCCAGGACCCCTCGCCGGGCACCGTCGTCGGCACCGGGACCACCGTCACCCTGACCGTCTCGACCGGTCCCGGGACGACCGTCGTCGTGCCGAACCTCGTCGGCCAGACCGAGGCGACAGCCCTGAATGCGATCTTCCAGGCCGGGCTCCAGGTGGGCACGAGGACCGACGACTTCGATCCCAGCGTGCCCCAGGGCAGCGTCATCTCCCAGGACCCGCCGGCCGGCATCGTCGTCACGAAGGGCCTGCCCGTCAGCTACGTCGTGTCCAAGGGGCCCGAGCCCTCACCGACGCCTGCGCCCACGCCGACTCCCGCCCCGACGCCGCCACCAACGCCGCCGCCCACGCCGGCCCCGACCCCGATCGCCGTTCGCGACTACCGCTGCGTGCCCCTGGCCCTGGCCGAGTCGCAGATCGTGGCGGACGGGTTCAGGGTCGGGAACGATGGCGGAGCCGCCGCGGGCGACATCGTCGTGAGCCAGGATCCCGCGCCGGGCAGCGAGGAGCTGCCGGGCACGAAGATCAACCTCACCGCGACGCCGGCCCCGCCGACCTGCCCCGCGAGCTGACAGCGACCCCGGGCGGCCAGCCCCGGGGATTCGGTCAGCCGTCCAGGTCGCCGAAGAGCGTCTCGCGATCGGTCCAGCTCTCGATCGCCTCGATGACCGCTGGCGCCGGCGCGGGAGCTGGATCGGTGGGGAGCAGGGCCCGGGGGGCGAGGTTCGCGAGCTCCACCGGGACGAATCCCTCGAGGACCCCGGAACGGGGCCGAAGCCGTCGGACCGCCGCTGACTCGGGCGGCGATTCCGAATCGTGCGAGTCCCGCGCGGGGGTCGGCCACGCCTGGGCGGCTGCGCGCGGCGACTCGGTCCAGCAGCCGCGATGCTCCGCGCCGGTCAGCGGGAGCCGTTTCGCGTCGAGGCCGCAGAACCCAACCGAGGCCGCGAGCGATCGGCGGAAGTGCCGGCACGTCGAACAGGTGGTCGACGAACGATGGCAGACCCAGCACCGAGCCGCCTCGGGCTGCGGCGTGCCGCAGTGCGGGCATCGCCACATCGGCATGGCCGAATCGTAGCTGCGCGCCGGTCGCCCGTCGAGGCTATTTCACGAACGTCAGGTTGACCCGATCGGTCACCGTCCCGAAGTCGGTCGAGGTCACGAGGACGGTCGCCAGGCCGGTCCCAACCGTCATCGGCCCCACGAGCGCCGTGGTGAAGCTCGCCCGGCCACTGGTATCCGTCGTGATCGTGGCCGAGATCGGCGCGAGGCCCGGGATCTGGAGCGTGAAGAAGGCACTCGCGCCAACGACCGGCGCGCCGTTCGGATCGGCCACGGTCACGCGGAGCTGGAGCGACCCGGGCGGCTTGGAGATCGAGATCCGGTAGAGCGACGCCGACAGGCTGGCCCGGAGCTTGCCGGTGCCCTCGTTCACGGTGATCGAGGCAGTCCCCACGTTGCCGGCGGGGTCGGTCGCCGTGATCGTGATCGCGTTGGCACCCGCGTCGATCGGCAGCGTCAGGCTGAACTTGCCGTTCGCGTCGGCGAGGCCGCTGATCGAGCTGCCGTTCGCGGCGTTCTGAGCGACGAGCTGGGACTGGGCCTGGGTCGTGCCGGTGAGCGTCACCGTCGCGCCACTCACCGTCGCTCCGTTCTTCGGAGCGGAGACCGTGATCTTCGGCGGGTCCTGGTCGAGCGTGATCGTCTGCGGGTCCGAGGGTGGCGACTCGACCCCGTCCCGGACGATCGTGGCGGTGAACGTGTTGGGGCCCTTCGTCAGCTGGACGCCGACGTCGACCGTGGCCGTGCCCCCGATCGCAGCCTCGCGAACGGGAGCCGGCGTGAGCCCCTGGAGCGCGACGTAGACGCGGACCTTCGCGTCGGTGCCGATCGTCGCGACTGGCACGGTGATCGCGAGGTTGATCGTCTTCTGGTTCGTGAGCGGGTGGTCCGGCGCGGCGATGATCGGAGCGTCGGTCGCGACCACGATCGACGGCGACGGTTGCTCGCTGCCGGCCAGCTTTCCGACGGCGCCCTGGATCGTGTTGCCGAGCGACGCGACGAGGGGTCCGATCGCCCCGCCCGCGGTCAGGAAGACCACGGCCCCGAGGGCAAGGATCGAGAGGGTCAGGATGGCCTGGCTGATGATCGGCAGGCCTCGCCGGCGACCCTCGATTCCGCGGTGCTGGCGAACCCGCTGGGCCGACGGCGCGGGCACGCGCACGGCCTGGCGCGGTCGGCCGGACGACGGGGGGCGGGGCCGGACGTGGGCGCGATCGCCGCGACGGCTCGTCATGCGCGCGTATCGTGGCACGCCGGACCGGCGATGGTCCCGCAACCTGATGGTCCCGCCGGGACCTCCGGTGTACCCTGCCGCCGAACGCTCCACCGGCCACCGGGAGCACGCCGGCCTGGGGCGGGCCATCGGGAGACCAGCGCCGTGTCCTCGCGCGACTCCAGGATCGACCGCGGCGTCCGCGTTGCCGGACGCCCGCCATTCGGCCTCGGCCCGATCGGGAGGGTCTCCACGATTCCGGCCGACGGCGGTCCCGCGTATCCCGACCGGACGTTTCCGGCGACCCGGGCCTCGGGGACGAGCCTGCCACCACGGATCGGGATTCCCGTGGGGCGAGCAGCGGACCCCGCTCGAACCCGAGCCTTCGGCCTGCCCAGTCTTCGGCGCAACGTGTGCCCCCACTTCTACGTGACCGGGACCCGCGGCGCCCTGCCCATCCAGGCGCCCCATCTCCTCAAGGCCCTCGTCCGCCAGGAGGCCGCGGTCTCGCGCTGCCAGCTCCGCGGTGGCGTCCACCTGGAGCAGGGCTACGTCAACGACGTCTGCGTCTCGCCGCGGTTCAACCAGTGCGTCTTCTACGAAGAGGAGCTGACGCGGGCCTGACGGGCCGGGGCCCGACCTCGTGACGAACGCGCGCGCCGGCTCGGTGCCGATGGGCCACGCCGCGGCCCACGGCATGGACGGGCCCGCGACCTACGCCGAGGCGGTTGCCGCGCTCGGCGACCGTGGCCGATTCGGGATCCGGCTCGGGCTCGGCCGGACAAAGGCCCTCCTCCGAGAGCTCGGCCATCCCGAGCGCGAGATCCGTGGGGCGCTCGTCGGGGGCACGAACGGCAAGGGCAGCGTGCTGGCGCTCGCGGGAGCGGCGCTTCGATCGGCGGGCCTCCGCGCCGGCGAGACGCCCAAGCCGCATCTCGTCAGCTATCGCGAGCGGCTGCAGATCGCGGGCGAGCCGATCTCCCCCGAGTCGTTCCGGCGACTCGTGGCGCTCGTCCTGCCGGCCGCGGACCGGGTCGCGCGCCGGCTCGGTGAGCCGACCGAGTTCGAGCTGCTGACCGCGATGCTCTTCCGCTGGTTCGCGGACGAGGGCGTGGCCCTTGCGATCGTCGAGGTCGGCCTCGGCGGCCGGCTCGACGCGACCCATGCCTGGGACGGCGGCGTCGCCGCGATCACGAACGTCGCCCTCGACCACATGGAGCAGCTCGGCGACACGATCCCCAAGATCGCCCGCGAGAAGGCCGCGATCATCGAGCGCGGCGACCTCGCGGTCACGGGCGCAAGCGGTGACGCGCTCGCGGTCATCCGGCGGCGGGCCCGCCGGACGGGCGTCGCGCTTCGAGAGGTCGCCGCGGCCCGGGTCCTCGGGATGGATCGCGACGGCATCGAGGTGGAGCTGCCGGGACTCGGGCGGACGCGGGTGGGCCTCCGGGGGCGCCACCAGGCAGCCAACGTCGCGGTGGCCGACGCGGTCCTCGATGCCCTCGAGGAGGCCGGCATCGCCGGCGTCCCGGCCGCGGCCCGCCGCGCGGGCTATGCCGGAGCGCGATGGCCCGGGCGCCTGGAGCTGCTCGAGGTCGAGGGTCGCGACGTCCTGCTGGACGGGGCCCACAACCCCGCCGGAGCGGCCGCGCTCGCGACGGCGTTGGATGACCTGCGGCCGCACCTGCGGCCGCAGGAGGGACCGCTGACCCTCGTCATCGGGGCGATGGCCGACAAGGACGTCGCCGGCATCGCGGCCGCCCTCGCTCGATCGGAGGCCCTCCGAGCCGCGCGTATCATCGCGACCCGCGTCGACCTGCCCCGAGCCCTCGATCCCGCGGACCTCGCGAGGATCGCCGAGCGATCGTCGGACCGGGCGGGGCTCGACTGGCGCGTGGAGGTGCAGCCGGTGCTCGACGACGCCCTGTCCGGCTCGCTCGACGGTCGAGGACCGATCGTCGTCGCCGGCTCGCTCTACCTGGTCGGCGAGGCGCGGCGCCGGTGGCTCGACGACCCGCGCCTGCGCGACCCGGCGCCGGGGCTCCCTCGGGGTCCGCGGACGTGACCGAGCGGCACATTCCCAGCGAGCGAAACGTCGTCGCCGCCCGACCCGAGCTCGGGGGCGGGGCAGCGACGCCGTCCTTCGCCCTGCCGGACGACGCGACGTCGGCCCTGGGCCCGGGACCGGGCGAGACCCGGATCGGCCGGCGGCGATTCCGGTGGGGCAGCGCGACCTTCGTGATGGGCATCCTCAACGTCACCCCGGACTCGTTCTCCGGGGACGGGCTGCTGCTCTCGTCCGGGGGTCCCGGCGACCCGGCCGAGACGGCCGTGGGGGTCGCGATGCGCATGGCCGACGAGGGGGCCGACCTCCTCGACATCGGTGGCGAGTCGACGCGTCCGGGCCACGACATCGTGTCGGCCGAGGAGGAGATGCGGCGCGTCGTTCCGGTCGTGGCCGCGGTCCGGGCGGCGCTCCCCGAGATGCCCCTCTCCATCGACACGACCAAGCCGCGCGTCGCGGCGGCTGCCCTCGATGCCGGCGCGGACCTCGTCAACGACGTCTGGGGCGTCGCCGAGGACGACGCGCTGGCGCGACTCGCCGCGGAGCGCTCGGTGCCCCTCGTGGTCATGCACAACCGGGCCGAGGCGCGCTACCGCGCCTTCATGGCCGAGGTCATCGCCGATCTCGAGCGGGCGCTCGAGCGGGCGCTCGCGGCGGGATGCGGCTGGGAGCAGCTGCTCGTCGACCCGGGGTTCGGGTTCGGGAAGACGCCGGAGCACAACCTCGAGCTGCTCCGATCGCTCTCGGCACTGCGGGTCCTCGGGCGGCCGATCGTCCTCGGGACGTCTCGGAAGTCGACGCTCGGCAAGGTCCTGGACCTGCCCGCCGACCAGCGGCTCGAGGCGACCCTCGCCACGACCGCGCTCGCCGCCGCGGCGGGCATCGACATGGTCCGCGTCCACGACGTCCGCGCGAACGTGCGGGTGGCGAGAATGACGGACGCGGTCGTGCGCCGCGCGGGCACGGGTGTGATCGCCCGCACGGAAGCGAGCGCCGGCACGTGACCGACCGGATCGTCCTGTCCAACCTCGTGATCCGGGCGCGGCACGGCGTCGAGCCGCGCGAGAAGCGCGAGCCCCAGCGATTCGAGGTCGACGTCGAGCTCCACCTCGACCTCGGTCCGGCGGGTCGCTCGGACGACCTGGCCCGGACCATCGACTACGCGGCGGTCGAGCGGGCAGTGCGCCAGACCGCCGAATCGACGAGCTTCGACCTCATCGAGGCCCTGGCCGAGCGGCTCGCGACCGACATCCTCGCCGAACAGCCACTCGCCGATGAGGTCGTGATCCGGATCCGGAAGCCTGACGTCCGCCTGTCCGGGCCCGCCGACGGTCCCGGGATCGAGATCACGCGACGGCGCTCGGGCTGACCTCGGCGCTCGGGCCGACCTCGGCGCTCGGACCGACCTCGGCGCTCGGACCGACCTTCGCGGGATCGGTCAGGACTGCGGCCGCGTCCCGAGCGTGACGCTGACCGTCATTGTCGAACCGTTCCGGAGGATCGACAGCCGGACCGTCTGGCCGGGGGCGTAGCCCGAGAGCACGAGGTCGAGCGGGTGCTGGGTGTCGATCGCCTGGTTCTCGACGGCCGTGATGATGTCGCCGGACTTCAGCCCGGCCTTGGCGGCCGGGCCATCCGGGATGATCGCGGGCTCGGTCTGGCCGCTCTGATCGGGGCTCGAGAGAAGCAGCGCGCCGTTGTCGACGCTGAGGTGCTCCTGGGCCTTGACCTGGAAGTCGATCGACTCGAACCGAACCCCGAGATACGGTCGGGCGAGCTCCTTGCCCGCGAGTGCCTGGCTCATGATCGGCCGGGCGACGTCGATCGGGATCGCGAAGCCGATGCCGTTGGAGCCCTGGGCCACGGCCGTGTTGACGCCGACGACGTTGCCGTCCGCATCGAGGAGCGGGCCGCCGCTGTTGCCGGGATTGATCGCCGCATCGGTCTGGATCAGGTTGTTCAGCTGGTCGCCGCTCTGGACCACCACCGTCCGGCCGGTGCCCGAGATGATCCCGCTCGTCACGCTCCCGGTATACGTCCCGAGGGGGCTGCCGATGGCGATCGCGAGCTGGCCGACCTTGATGTCCGCCGAGGTGCCGATCGGCGCGGTCGGGAGCCCGGTCGCGTCGACCTTCACGATCGCGAGGTCCGTCAGCGTGTCGGTGCCGTAGACCCGGCCCGTGTAGGACGTCCCATCCTTGAGCTGGACCGTCAGCGACGAGGCGATCGACGTGCCTCCGGTCTCGACGACGTGGCGGTTGGTCAGGATCCAGCCGGCAGCGTCGAAGATGATCCCGGAGCCCACGCCCTGCTCGGGGATCGAGCCGCCCTGGGGGTCCGTGGCGACGCCGCTCGCGGTGATCTGGACGACCGCCGGGCTGACCTTCGTCGCGGCATCGACGACGGCCGAGGACTCATCGATGTGGACGGTCTTGCTGGCGTCCTGGCTGGCGCTCGGTCCCGAGGCCGAAGCGGGATGGATCGCGCCGGTGGTTTCGAGGACGGCGATCGTGCCACCCGAGGCGAGCACCGCCGAGAGCAGCGCCGTGGCGACGACGAGGCCCGTGCTCGGCCCGTTCCGCGGCGGTGTGGGCTCGG
>DASUHU010000227.1:0-5134 GCA_036273395.1 Candidatus Limnocylindrales bacterium | reverse complement strand
CCTACCGCCGGCTCGCGGCGTCGGGCGGGCTGACCGCCCGCGCCACCGCGAACCACTGGTGGGAGCGCGAGCAGGGCCTGGAGCAGATCGAATCGATCGTGGAGCGCAGGCGCATGATCGGCGAGTCGGGCGGCACGGGCGAGCGTGGCGAGCTCGGTCGACTGCGGGCCAACACCGTGAAGATCATGCTCGACGGAGTCGCCGAGAACTACACCGCCGCGATGCTCGCGCCCTACCTCGACGGGCACGGCCACGCGACGGACAACGCGGGCATCGATTTCGTCGACGCCGAGACGATCAAGGCGGCACTGACCCGGCTCGACGCGCTCGGCTTCCAGGTCCACATGCACGCGCTGGGTGATCGCGCCGTCCGCCAGGGCCTCGATGCGGTCGAGGCGGCCCGCGCCGCGAACGGTCCGAGCGACGGCCGCCACCACCTCGCCCACCTCCAGGTCGTCGATCCGGCGGACATCCCGCGGTTCGCGCCACTGGGGGCGACGGCCACGATCCAGCCGCTGTGGGCGACCCACGAGCCGCAGATGGACGACCTGACGATCCCGTTCCTGGCCCCCGAGCGGAGCGCGCTCCAGTACCCGTTCGGCAGCCTCAGGCGCGCCGGCGCGCGGCTCGCCGGCGGGAGCGACTGGACGGTGAGCACGCCGAACGTCCCGATGCAGGTCGAGACGGCCGTGAACCGGGTCGCGCCGTCACAGCGCGGCCGGCAGGAGCCATTCCTCCCGGACGAGGCGCTCGAGATCCTCGAGGCGCTCGCCGCCTTCACGATCGGCACGGCCTACGTGAATCACCTCGACGACCTGACCGGCACGCTCGAGGTCGGCAAGGCCGCCGACCTCGTCATCCTCGACCGCGACGTCCTCGATCGGGAAGTGGGACCGATCGGTGACGCGCGGGTCCTCGGGACATTCGTGGAGGGCGTCGGCGTGTTCGCAACTTCCGAGCTCGAGGCGCTCGGATGAGCCGACCGGCCTCACGCGGATGACGCTCGCCACCGAGGTCGGCGCGCTCGATCTCATCGCCCAGGCCGACCTCGTCCGCCGCGGTGAGGTCACGCCGCTCGAGCTCGTCGACGCGGCCATCGATCGGATCGAGGCGACCAACCCGGTCATCAACGCCGTCATCGCGACCGCCTATGACGACGCTCGCGAGCGGGCTCGGGCGATGGCCCTGAACCGCGATCGCGACGGGGCGCTCGAAGCCGCCGGGCGCCCGGGTCCGCTGTTCGGGACGCCATTCCTCGTCAAGGACCTCGGCGCGGCGATGGCCGGGCTGCCGGAGACGATGGGCTCGAAGGCCCTCCGCCAGCACGTCCCGACGTCGGACTCGCCGCTGGTCGCCCGCTATCGCGAGGCCGGCCTGGTCATCCTCGGCAAGACCAACACCCCCGAGTTCGGCAACCACTCGACGACGGAGCCCGAGCTGTTCGGGCCGACGCGCAATCCCTGGAATCCGGCCCTGACCGTCGGCGGCTCGTCGGGTGGATCGGCCGCGGCGGTCGCCGCCGGCATGGTCGCCGCGGCCCATGGCGGCGACGGGGCCGGGTCCCTCCGGATCCCGGCCTCGTGCTGCGGTGTGTTCGGACTCAAGCCGTCGCGTGGCCGCGTCTCGCGAGCACCGGCCGGGGAGGAGATCGGTGGTCTCACGACGCGCCACGCGATCACCCGGTCGGTCCGCGACAGCGCGGCGCTCCTGGACGTGGCCTCGCAGCCGGTGCCGGGCGACCCCTATCGAGCCGCGAGGCCCGACCGTCCGTTCCTCGCCGAGGCCGGCCGGGAGCCCGGGCGGCTGCGCATCGGCTGGTCGACCACGCCTCCGATCGAGGCTCCGGTCGACGACGACTGCGTGGACGCGGTCCGGGACGCGGCGGCGCTCCTCGAATCGCTCGGCCACCACGTCGAGGAGGCATCGCCGTCGTTCGATGGCGAGGTGATCGTGGCCCCCCTGTCCGTGATCTGGTCCACGATGAACCTCGTCGACGCTCGCTTCTGCGAGGAGGTCCTGGGACGGCCACTCGAGCGTGACGAGCTCGAGGTGTCGACGTGGGACCTCGTCGAGCGGGGCCGCGAGCTGTCCGCGGCGGATCTCGTCGAGGCGGTCGGCGCCCTCTCGACCGCCACGCGCGACTTCGCCCGGTTCTTCGAGACGTACGACGCCTGGCTGACCCCGACCCTCGCCCGACGGCCGCTGCCGCTGGGGATCCTCAATCAGGCCGCCGGCGACGCCGTCGCCTGGCAACGGTTCGACGACACGTTCAACCCCTGGAATCCGATCGCGAACGTCAGCGGCCAGCCGGCCATGTCCGTGCCACTCCACTGGACGGCCGACGGGCTCCCGATCGGGGTCCTGTTCACGGGCCGCTTCGGCGACGAGGCGGGCCTGCTCCGCCTTGCGGGGCAGCTCGAGGCCGCGCGGCCGTGGGCCGATCGGCGACCGCCGATCCACGCCCTCGCGGCGACGCCAGCGCCGATGGGGGCCTGAGCGGTGGCCAAGCCGTTCCGGATCTACGTCTGCAGCGACATCCATGCCTCGGAGCGAGCCTGGCGGAAGTTCCTCAACGCGATGAAGGCCAACGTCTACAAGGTCGATGCGGCGCTCATCGCGGGCGACCTCACCGGCAAGGCGCTCGTCCCGGTCGTCACGGGCGGGGACGGCGGGCAGGCCTGGACCGCGACCATCCTGGGCCAGAAGAAGGTTGCCCGAACCGACGAGGAGCTCGTCCAGCTGGAGCGGTCCATCGCCGACCTCGGCTACTACGCGGTCCGGCTCACGCCCGAGGAGCGGACGGCGATGGAGGCCGACCCGACGATCGTCCGGCGGCATTTCGACGAGCAGATCGCCCGGCGGATCTCGGAATGGATGGACCTCGCGGCCGAGCGGCTCGATGGCTCCGGCGTGCCCGTCTACCTCATGCCGGGCAACGACGACGATCGGCACATCGATCCCCTCCTCGACGCCTCGGCCTACTGCCGCAACGTCAACGAGCAGGTGGTCGACCTGACGCCGTGGCACCAGCTCGTGAGCATGGGCTGGTCGTCACCGACGCCCTGGAACACGCCTCGCGAGCTGCCCGAGGAGGAGTTCCTCGATCGCCTGTCCGACCTGATGGGCGGCGTCCGCGATCCCCGCAGGACGGTGATGATGACCCACGTCCCACCGTATGACTCCGGCCTCGACACCGCGCCGCTCCTCTCGCCGGACCTCCGGCCCCAGGTGACGGCCGGCGACCTGATGCGCGGCCCCGTCGGCTCGACCGGCGTCCGCGCGGCGATCCGGGCGTTTCGGCCCGTCCTCGGGGTCCATGGCCACATCCACGAGTCGGGCGGCGAGCGCCGGATCGGCGAGACCGTCTGCGTCAACGCCGGCTCGGAGTCGAACCACGGGATCCTCCGCGGCTACCTCATCGACCTCACGGCCGACGGGGTGGAACGGACGCTCCGGGTCGAGGGCTGACCGCCCGGGGGAGGATCGAAAATCGGCGCGTCCCCGGACGACGCCGGTGGTAGTGTCCGAGCGTCCGGGGAACAATCGAATACCGAGAGGGCGCGGATGAGCGAGGCCGGTCGGACGCTGTTCACTCGACAGTCGTCGGGGTTGGTGCGCGAGGTGAGCGTCACCAATGCCCTCTTCTTCAACACCTCGGCCTTCATCGGGGGCACGCTCGGCGGCGCGTACCAGATCGCCGTCCTCGCGGGCGTTCCGGTCGTCGTCGTCGGCTTCATCACGAACTGGTCCATCGTCGCGTTCGTCGTCGGCGGCCTGTGCATCCTCCTGGCCTTCATCTTCGCGTCGCTGACGAGCGTCATGCCGCGCTCCGGCGGCGACTACGTGTTCTCGAGTCGGATCGTGCCCAAGATCGGCCCGTTCCTGGGCTGGCTGGAGAGCTGGGGCCTCGTGTTCGCCTCGATCGCCCTCCTCCAGTTCGAGACCGTCCAGACGCTCAGGAGCACCCAGGTCGAGGGCCGGATCATCGGCATCGGCACGGGCAGCGACTTCTTCAACAACGCGAGCTCGTGGTTCACCGATGGCACCTCCGGCGACGTCACGGGCTGGCCCGGCTTCATCCCGGCCCTCGTCGTCTTCGCCCTGGTGGGCTGGGTGGTCCTCCAGCCGACGCGGACGTTCCACAAGATCGTCACCTGGCTCACGATCCTCGGGATCGTCGGCTGGGCGCTCATGGCCCTGTTCGGGCTGCTGTTCTTCGATCCGGCGTCGTTCGCGGCGAACCTGCCGAAATACGCGAACGGCATCACCGTCGACCAGCTGTCGAACGCGGCCTCGAGCGCGGGCCTCACGAGCGGCTTCAGCTTCGGCCCGGCAGACGGGACCACATGGCCGTTCATGCTCATGGCCGGCGTGATGCTGTTCCAGTTCATCGGCTTCCAGTACTCGGCCTACATCTCGGGCGAGGTTCGGGGCAACGTCAAGCGCGGCATCCTCATCGCCGTCCTCGGCGCGCTCGCGATGGCCGTCCTCATGAACTCGATCTACGCCGAGGCCCTCGGCCGGCGCCTGGGCATGGACGCCCAGACCGCGTGGAGCGCCCTGTGGTGGGGCTACATCGACCCGACCAAGGCCGGCGTGACCCTGCCGATGAACGCCCCGAACTACTTCCAGCTCATGGGGACCGTCGCCCATCCCGAGCTGTGGCCGATCTGGGCGGTCGCCGGCGCGGCCTCGACGCTGTTCCCGTTCCTGCTGATGCCGGTCTACGTGATCTTCATCAGCCGGGTCGCGCTCGCGTGGAGCCTCGACCGTCAGGTTCCCGAATGGCTGGGCGAGGTCTCCGAGCGACTCCGGGCCCCGTCGAACGCGATCTTCGCGACGCTCGCCATGGGCGTGATCTTCCTGATCCTGTGGGCGTTTCCCGTCCTCAAGTGGGTGAATCTCGGGTTCCTGGCGCCGAGCTCGGACCCGGCCCTCGACGGCAAGCTCAATCTCGCCGCCTCGGCCTGGTTCACGATCCTCGCGTCGTCGCTGAGTTGGATCATGCCCGGCGTCAATGCCGTCCTGGCCCGGTTCACCCGGAAGGACCTCGTGGCCGACGCGCCGTACATCCGGTGGCTCCCGTTCCTGGGCGCCCTGTGGCTCGTCTTCACGCTGGTGCTGTACTGGTTCG
>DASUHU010000226.1:0-15538 GCA_036273395.1 Candidatus Limnocylindrales bacterium | reverse complement strand
GCCGAGCCGTTCGCGGGCTTCAGCGCCGATGCGATCCAGTTCCTCTCGGACCTCGCGGCGAACAACGATCGAGCATGGTTCCAGCCCCGCAAGGCCGACTACGAGCGCCTCCTGAAGCAGCCGATGGAGGCGCTGTGCGTCGCGCTCGAGGAGCGGTTCGAGGCTCGAGGCGTCCCGCTCGCGGCCGACCCGGCTCGATCGCCGATGCGCATCTACCGCGACGTCCGGTTCTCGAAGGACAAGTCACCGTACAAGACAAGTGTGGCCGCGGGCTTCCGCTACGTGGAACGCGGCTCCGACGGCACGGCGCTGCCCACGGTCGGTCGCCATGGCGGCGGCTACTTCCACCTCCAGCCGGGTGAGATCTTCGTCGGCGGGG
Source organism: Candidatus Limnocylindrales bacterium (assembly GCA_036273395.1). Taxonomy (GTDB): domain Bacteria; phylum Chloroflexota; class Limnocylindria; order Limnocylindrales; family CSP1-4; genus UBA5189. Next base: position 15,159 of record DASUHU010000226.1, on the reverse strand, counting down.
GGATGTGGCATCCCGAGCCGGGCCCGCTCAATGCGTGGCGGCGCCTCGTGGCCGAGGATCCGTCGCGCGTGCACGCGGCGATCGACGAGCCGGCATTCGTGGCGTGCTTCGGCTCGGTCAGCGGCGATCGGTTGAAGCGGCCGCCGGCCGGGATCTCCGCGGACCACCCGGAGCTGGCGCTCCTGACCCTCAAGGACGTGACGTTCGGCCGGCGGCTCGACGACCACGAGGCCATGAGCCCCGACCTGCCCGACATTCTCGCGGCGGATCTCGCCACCGCGGCTCCGCTGATCCGGCTCCTCGCCCTCCTGGCCGACTAGGGCCTTGGGGGCTCAATCCGGATGAACGTCGTCTTCCTGTCGCCGCACTTCCCGCCAGGCATGTTCCTGTACGTCCAGCGGCTGAAGGAGGCGGGAGCCACGGTCCTCGGCATCGCCGATGCGCCGCACGAGGCCCTTCGCCCGGAGCTCCGCGAGGCGCTCACCGAGTACTACCGCGTCGGCGACATGCACGATCTCGACGCGATGATCCGGGCCGTCGGCTACTTCACCGGGCGATACGGCAAGGTCGACCGGATCGAGTCGCTGAACGAGTACTGGCTCGAGACGGACGCTCGCCTCCGGAGCGAGTTCCACGTGTTCGGGGTGAAGGCCGAGCAGATCGCCCGGGTCAAGCGCAAGTCGGTCATGAAGCGGGTCTTCGAACGGGCGGGCGTGCGGGTCGCGCGCGGGCAGGTCGTGCGCCGCGGCAATGCCCCGGCCGCGCGGCAGTTCGTGGAGCAGGTCGGCTACCCGATCATCGCCAAGCCGGACGTCGGCGTGGGCGCGGCACGGACCTACCGGATCGAGAACGACGACGACCTCGAGGCCTTCCTGGGCGACCGACCGAACATCGACTACCTCCTCGAGGAGTACCTCGACGGCACGCTCCTGAGCTACGACGGTCTCGTGGACCGGAACGGCCGGGTCGTGTTCTGCTCGTCGCTGGTGTACGGCCTGACCGTGCTCGACTCGGTCCGGGGCGCGGACATGTGGTACTGGATCGACCGCGAGATCGAGCCCGACCTCGATGACCTGGGCCGGCGCATCGTCGCGGCCTTCGGCGTCCGGGAGCGGCCGTTCCACTTCGAGTTCTTCCGGCGGCCGGGCGGCGAGCTGACCGCGCTCGAGGTGAACATGCGCCAACCCGGCGGCCTGACCGTCGACATGTGGAACTGGGCCAACGACATCGACTTCTACCGGGCCTGGGCCGAGGTCGTGGTGCGAGGCACGACGGCCGTCCCGACGCATCGACCGTGGTACACGATGTGGGTCGGCCGGAAGGTCGGGCGGGCCTATCGGCTCAGCCATGACGAGGTGCTCCGGTCGGCTGGTCCGGCGCTCATCCACCACGAGCGGATCGACGACGTGTTCGCGACCGCGATCGGGAACTACGGCTACATCCTGCGTGGGCCGGATCTCGAGCCGCTCCAGGCCGCCGCCCGGACGATCCTCGCGACTGCCTAGGGCACGACGTTCTGGTTGAGTCGGAACAGGTTCGAGGGATCGAGCCGCCGCTTGAGGCGGACCAGCCGCTCGTAGCGCTCCCGGCCGTAGGCGGAGCCGACCCCGGCCGGACTCTCGGGCTCGCCGAGGAAGTTCACGTACGCGCGACCGCCGCCGTACGGCGCGAGGCCGGCCGCGAAGCCCCGGGCCCAGTCACGATGGCGGTCGTCGTCCGGGGGTTCGTCCCAGCGGGTCAGGATGTTGAAGACGAACGCGGCGTGCCGGTCGGCGTAGGCCGTCTGGCTCTCGCCGACGCGAGCCACGGCGCCGCCCATCTGGTGGAAGTCGATCTCGCTCGATGTCGACGGTGCGTCGGCCATCCAGTCGGCGATCACCCCGATCGCGCCGTCGGGCAGGCCATCGACGAAGCCGCCCTTGAGATAGGTCCGCCGTCCGGGCGGGAGGTCGGCATCGAAGGCCTGCTGGAAGGCGGGATACGGCACGCAGTCGATCGACTCGGCGAGTGGCTGCATCCCGCGGAAGGGCGCGATCGCAGGCCCGGCCGCGCGCTCCGGCCCGACGTGGCAGACGGTGACGAAGATCACGCGCCGATCGCGAAGGGGCTGGGGGAGCGTCGGGTCGTCTGGCGCGTGCTGGACGGTGAGCATCGTCGTCAGCTCGTCGGGCGATTGTCGCGTGACCTCCCCGTACGCCGTCGCCACGTCCGTCAGGCGCTCGATCGGGAAGGCCAGCCAGCCGGCCGTCACGCGATCGACCGGATGGAGGTGATAGACGAGCTCGGTGGCCACCCCGAAGTTCCCGCCGCCGCCCCGGAGGCCCCAGAGCAGCTCGTCGTCCTCGCCCGCGCCCGCCAGCCGGACCTCGCCCGCGGCGTCGACGACCGTCGCGCCGATGAGGTTGTCGCAGGCCAGCCCGAAGGCCCGCATGAGCCAGCCGATCCCGCCGCCGAGCGTCAGCCCGCCGATCCCCGTGCTCGAGACGAGCCCGCCGGTGCTGGCGAGCCCGCTCGCGTGGGTCGCGGCGTCGAAGTCGCGCCACCGGGCACCGCCGCCTGCGGCCGCCCGGCGGCGGCGCTGGTCGACGGTGACGGCTCGGAGCGCGCCGAGATCGAGGACGACGCCGTCATCGACGCTGCCGAAGCCGGCGATCCCGTGGCCGCCACCGCGAACCGCGAGCGGGACGTCGTGCTCGCGGGCGAAGGCCACGACGCGCCGGACGTCGTCCAGGGACGCGGCCAGCGCAATGACGGCCGGGTGCCGGTCGATGGCGCCGTTCCAGACGCGTCGCGCGTCGTCGTAGCCGGTGCCGCCTGGCTCGATCAGGCCACCCGCGAGCGACTGCCGAAGTCGATCGATCGCCCGGGGATCGAGGGCGCCAGCGACCGGCACGCGCGCCGGTGCGACGTCCGCGATGCCGATCTCGGCTCCCGCCACGGTGGCCCTCTCCTCACGCCGCGTACGATGCCGCGGGTTGCGATGCGGCCCATCCTGCGCGGAGCGACAGGCCCGAGCAATGACATTCGGCACAACCCGCGATCGGTCACGCCGGCCTCGGCGCGCGACCGCCTCGGAGCCCGATCGCGTCCGGATGCTGCTCCAGACGTACCTGTTCCGTGACTTGTCCGCGGCCGAGGTCGAGCCGATCGCCCAGGCCGGCCATCTCGTGCGACTGGCCAGAGGCGAGGCGGCGTTCCGCGTCGGCGACCGGGCCGATGGGCTGCACGTCGTCCTCACGGGCCAGGTCGTGGAGTCGGTCGTCGGGGACGATGGCGAGGACGTCGTGTTCGAGGTCTTCACCCCTGGCGCGGTCGAGGGTGAGCCCGGCATCTTCTCGGTCGAGCGGGACCGGGTCGTCAACCTCGTGGCGATGCGTGACTCGACGCTCCTGCGCATCGGACGCGACGACCTGCTGGCCTTCGTGCGAGATCGGCCGGTCGTGCTGCTGCGGCTGCTCGAGGGCCTGGCGACGCAGGTCCGGCAGGCGGTCGAGGACCAGACGGCGCTGGCCTCGCGGCGCGTCCGCGACCGAGTCGCGCTGAAGCTCCTCGAGCTGGCCCTCACCCACGGCCGCCGAGAGGGGAGTGCCTTCACGCGGATCCCGTTGCCGCTCTCGCAGTCGACCATCGCCGGGCTCGCCGGCGCGAGCCGGGAGAACGTCAATCGCGCCCTCGGGCGGCTCGTCGACGAGGGCCTCGTCCGGATCGAGGGCCAGGAGTACCTCATCGACGCCGTCGCGCTCGCCGCCGCCATCGATGCCTCGCCCCTCCGCCATCGACGCAACCGCCGGCCGGATCCGTCGAGCGTGTGATCCGCGTCACTGACGCGAGGCCGCCTCCTCGCGACAGTCCGGACCCTGCGGGCTCGGTCGAGCCCGAACGACGGAGGCGGATGCATGACACGCGGACATTGGCACCTGGCCAGATGGAAGGTCGCGATCGTCCTCGCGGCGACGCTCGGTCTGGCGGCGCTGGCCGTCGGCCCCGTCGGCGCGACGGGCCTGATCACGGCCAAGGAGACCGGCTCGTTCGTCATCGGCAACGAGGTGGGCTATCCGAACGGCCACACCTTCACGGCGTCGATGGGACCAGGTACGACCATCGACTCCGGGATCGCCCGCCTGCCGACCGGCTCGAGCTTCGGCTGGCACTACCACACGGCCGCCGTCCTCGTGACGGTGACCCAGGGCAGCCTCACGCTCTACAGCCAGAGCTGCGATCGCCAGGTGGTCTCGGCCGGCAGCGGCTTCATCGAGGAGCCGAACACGGTCCATCTCGCCAGGAATGAAGGCTCGGGCATGGTCGTCATTGCCTGGACCTATCTCGGCGTCCAGCCGGGACAGCCCGAGGACGTGTACCTGGACCCGAGCTTCGATCCCTGCGGCGGCATCCACTAGGGCCGAGGCTCGGGCCGGAGGACCGTTGACCGTTCGTGGATCCGACGGGCCGGTCGCGATCGATCGGCCCGTACACTCCCGCCCGATGCAGGGCGAGGAGCGACGCTGGCACAGTCCCTCGCTGGGCCAGGAGATGGCCCTGCGGGTCTACGGCCACGGCGGCCGGCCGCTCCTCGCCTTCCCCTCCCAGGACGGCCGGTACTGGGACTTCGAGGACTGGGGCATGGTCGACGCCATCGAGGCGTTCCTCGAATCCGGCCGGATCCGGCTGGTGACCGTCGACTCGATCGACGCCCAGTCGTGGACGAACCCGTCCCTGGCACCGGTCGATCGAGGCCACCGCCACGAGGCCTACGACGGCTACCTGGTCGACGAGGTCTGGCCGTTCCTGCGCGACCTGACGGGCCGGGAGACGGCCTGGACGACGGGGGCCAGCATGGGTGCCTACCACGCCGCGAACGTCCTCTTCCGCCACCCGGACCGGTTCGACGGCCTCGTCGCGATGTCCGGCCTGTACCAGCTCGCGATGTTCGTCGGCGACGATGCATCCGACCCCGTCTACTTCAACAGCCCGCTTCGCTACCTCCCGAACCTCGACGACCCGTGGTACCTCGACCGGATCCGCGCGGCGCGGCTGGCCTTCGTCGTGGGTCGAGGCGCGTGGGAGGACGAGATGCTGGCCGACACCCGAGCGCTGCGCGAGGTCCTCGCGGCCAAGTCGATCCCGGCGATCGTCGAGGAGTGGGGTGACGACGTGAACCACGACTGGCCGTGGTGGCGACGGATGCTGCCGTATTACCTCGATCGCCTCGGGGCCTGATGCCGCGGGATCGCCGCGCCGACCACGCGGCGGTTCAGGCGGCGGACCAGCCGGTGACCTCCCGGACGCGGAACACGACGATCCGGTCGAAGCTCGCCGTGGCGTACTGCGGGTAGCGCGCCCGCAGGCCGCGCTCCATCGCCGCGAGCTCGGCGGCGGCGGGCTCGATCCGCTCGAGCCGCAGGCGGACCCACCACAGGCGCGACCAGTCGTCCGGATCCCAGGCCTCGCACAGGAACGTCGCCCGCGGATCGGCCTCGAGGTTGCGTTCCCGCGCCGTGATGCCCGCCGACTTCGGCTTGAGCCGTTCGATCGGGATCGCGAGCCGGTCGCCGACGAGCACGAAGCAGGCCGGAACGAGGTCGGCCGCGCCGTCGGCGCGGAGGGTCGCGAGGATCCCGTGCTCGGCCGACGCCGCGCGGCGGACGGCCTCCTCCTCGGACAGCTTCACCCGCCGAACTCTCTCACGTCGCTCTCATCGACGATCGGTGCACTGTGGCTCACCATCGCCTCGATCTCCCATGCAGGATCCAGACCCGGAGCCCGACCCGATCCATGGCCCAGCTGACCCAGCGCCTCCCGGCCGCCATCCCCGAGCTCGACGCCGAGCTTCCGGTGGCGGTGCGCGCGCTCGACCTCGGACGGCTGGCCCTGCCCGGCCTCGCCGCCCTGTCGGCGGGCCTCTACCTGGTCAACCTCACGATCTCGGGCTGGGCCAACACGTACTACGCCCTCGCGGCCCAGGCCGCGAGCCAGAGCTGGACGGCGCTGTTCTTCGGATCGCTCGACGCCTCGAACTTCGTGACGCTCGACAAGCCGCCGCTGGCGATCCTGCCGATGGCGATCTCGGTGAAGCTCCTGGGGCTCGATTCGTTCGCGCTCCTCCTGCCCGAGGCGCTGCTCGGCGTCGGGACCGTCGTCGTGCTGTACCTCGCGGTCCGACGGTCGTTCGGCCCGGAGGCCGGGTTCCTCGCCGGCCTCATCGCCGCGGTCACGCCGGTCGCGGTCCTCATCTTCCGGTACGACAATCCCGACGCGCTCCTGACGTTCCTGCTCGTCAGCGCGGCCTGGGCCCTCGGGCGGGGCCTCGAGTCGGGACGCGCGCGATGGGCGATCCTCGCCGCCACGTTCGTCGGCCTGGGCTTCCTCACGAAGTACCTCCAGGCGTACCTCGTGCTGCCGGGCTTCGCCCTCGCCTGGTTCGTGGCGGCGCCGGGCTCCCCTCGGAAGCGGGTCGCGACGCTCGTCGCCAGCCTTGCCGCCGTCCTCGTGTCGAGCGGCTGGTGGGTCGCGATCGTCGAGCTGATCCCTGCGGCGAGCCGGCCGTACATCGGCGGGAGCACGAACAACTCGGTGCTCGACCTGATCTTCGGGTACGACGGCCTCGGCCGGATCTTCGGCCAGGGGGCTGGTGGCGGGGGCATCGGCGCGGGGCCGAGCGGCACCGCAGCCTTCAGCGGCGAACCCGGGCTGCTCCGGCTCTTCAACGACCAGCTCGGCGGCCAGGTCGCGTGGCTCCTGCCCGCGGCGCTGCTCGGGCTGGCGGCCGGCGTGGCCGGCCTGGGCAGCCTCGTCATGCGGCGCCGCATCTCGCGGCAGGATCGGCGCCTGGCCGGCTACCTCCTGTGGGGCGGCTGGTTGCTGACTCACGTGCTCGTGTTCAGCTTCATGTCCGGGATCATCCACTCCTACTACGCGGTCGCGCTCGTGCCCGCGATCGCGGCCCTCGTGGGGGCCGGAGCGCGCGAGCTATGGGTCCGGCGGGATCGGAGCGTGGTCGCGCGCCTGACCCTGGCGGCGGGCATCGCCGCGACCGGCCTGCTGGCATCCCTCCTCCTCGACCGGACGCCGGCGTTCGTGCCCGGGCTCGGCATCGGGATCCTGGCGATTGCCGGCGGAACCGCGCTCGTCCTCGCGCTGCCGCCCGTCGAGCTGGATCGGCGCCTCATCCGAGCCGCGGCGGCCGTCGCGCTGGCCGCGGTCCTCGCGGGTCCGGTCGCGTACAGCGCGGCGACCATCGCCCAGGCGCACAGTGGCGGCGATGCCGCGGCGGGTCCCGTCGGTGATGGCAACGCGGGCCAGGAGCCCGTCGCGACCAACACGGCGCTCGTCCGGTACCTCCTGGCGAACCAGGGCTCGGCCCGCTGGATCGTCGCCGTCCAGGGCTCCCAGAACGCCGCGGACATCCAGCTCGCCGCGGGCCAGGCGGTCATGTCGATGGGTGGCTTCAACGGCAGCGACGCCACGCCGACGCTTGCGCAGCTCCAGTCCGACGTCGCCACGGGCGAGCTCCGATTCGTCTACCTCGGCGGGGGCGGTCCGGGTGGCCTCGGTGGCGCGGGCTTCGGCCGGTTCGGAAGCGGCCCCGGCGGCTTCAGCCGGGGGCCGGGCTTCGGCGGCTCGGGCGGCTCCACGAATGACGCCATCGCGAGCTGGGTCACGTCGAGCTGCGCCGCCGTGACCATCAGCGGCTCGACCGCCAGCGGCCTGTACGACTGCGCCGGCGCATGACGGGGCCGGGATCGGCGCGATGACGCTCCGTGCGGACGCCCACGCGGGCGTCCCGGCCTCCACCGCTCGCCCGGACGACAGCTCCTCGAGCGCGCACCGGCCGCGCCGCGCGGGCCTGCCGCCGCTGCCCCGGGTCTGGCCGGTCATCTCGATCGACGTCCTATGGCTGATCGGCCTGAACGCCATCCTCATCGCGGCGATGTGGGTCCGCCACGGCGGCTTGCAGGACCTGGGCGCGGCCGGTGCGCTCCAGACCGCGATCGGCCAGATCACCGGGCTGTACGCGGCGTACCTCGCGCTCCTCCAGCTCGTGCTGATGAGCCGCAGCCCGTGGCTCGACCAGCTCTTCGGGATGGATCGCCTGGCGTGGGCCCACCGCTGGCTCGGGTTCGCGACCGTCTGGCTCATCGTCATCCACGGGATCTTCACGACGGTCGGCTATGCCCTCGGCGACAACGTCGACGTGATCAGCGAGCTCTGGACGTTGCTCACGACGTATGCCTGGGTCCTGCCGGCGGCGATCGGAGGCATCCTGTTCATCGCGGTCGGCATCAGCTCGATGGCCGGCGCCCGCCGGAGCCTGTCCTACGAGACCTGGTTCCTGCTGCACCTCCTGGCCTACGCGGCGATCGCGCTGGCGTTCCTGCACCAGCTCCTCGTCGGGAACGACTTCATGCACGACCCGATCGCGCGGATCTACTGGATCGCGCTGTACGTCGGGGCCGCGGCGCTCGTGCTCGTCTTCCGCTTCGGCCAGCCGCTCCTCCTGAACGCCCGGCACCGGTTCGAGGTCGGGCGAGTCGTCCGAGAGGCGCCGGGCCTGACCTCGATCTACGTCACGGGCAGGGACCTCCATCGCCTCCCCGTCCGCTCGGGCCAGTACTTCGTGTTCCGCTTCCTCCACGGCCCGGGGTCGTGGCACGGCCATCCGTTCTCCCTGTCCTCGGCGCCCAATGGCCGCTGGCTCCGGATCACCGTCAAGGCCCTCGGCGACGGCAGTCGACGGCTGCAGACGATCCCGGAGGGCACGCGGGTCCTGCTCGAGGGGCCGTATGGCGCGATGACCGGCGCACGCCGGTCGCGCCGGAAGGTCGCGCTCATCGCCGGTGGCATCGGCATCGCCCCGTTGCGGGCCCTGCTCGAGGCCCTGCCCGGGAAGCCCGGCGACCTGACCCTCGTCTACCGCGCCCGCGGCGAGAAGCACGTGATCTTCCGCGACGAGCTCGAGCTCCTGGCCGCGTCCCGCGGCGCGACGGTCCACTACGTCGTGGGACGTCGGGGCTCCGCGGACCTGCCGTACGACCCGCTCGACGCCTACGGGCTCGAGGACCTGGTTCCCGACATCGCCACCCGCGACGTCTACGTCTGCGGCCCGATCCCGATGATCGACCGGGTGACCGACGCCCTCGTCGAGGTCGGGGTCCCGATCGGGCGCATCCACGCGGAACGGTTCGCGTACCTGTGAGCGCACCGATGACCCGGCAACCTGCCGTCAGCTCGACCCGCCTCGGCCTCGGGCTCGCGTCGCTCGTCCTCGCCGGCCTCCTGCTCATCGGCTTCAAGGGTCCCGACGGCACGCTCGCGCTCGGGTCGTCCGATGGTGGATCGGGGACGGGCGGCGCCTCCGGCGCCTCGGGCGGCTCGACCCAGGGTGGCGCGACATCGGGCGGCTCGACCCCGGGCGCCGCGGCCTCGCCGCCATCGACCTCTGGCAGCTCGACGGGGTCTGGTTCGGGAGGCGCATCGAAGAAGGCCGGCACGTTCGACGGGACGCCAATCGACGTCGGGTACGGCGTCGTCCAGGTCGAGGTCACCGTCGCCGGCGGGAAGGTCACGAAGGTGACCGAGCTGTCGCTGCCGAGCGGCGGGCGGTCCGGCCGGATCTCGAGCTACGCAGCACCTGTCCTCGAGCAGGAGACGCTCAGCGCCCAGACCGCGCAGATCGACCTCGTCTCGGGCGCCACGTACACGAGCGAGGGCTTCCAGCAGTCGCTCCAATCGGCCCTCAACCAGGCCGGCCTGTGATGCCCGTGCGTCGAGCGGAGCCGGTCATGGGCACGGTCGTCACGGTCGATGTTCGGGACGATCGGCCCGGTGCCGACGCGGAGGCCGACATCGGGCGGGCGATCGACGGCGTGTTCGCAACGCTCCGCGAGCTCGACGCGCGGTTCAGCCCGTACCGGCCCGACAGCGAGGTGAGCCGCCTCGCGGACGACCTTGCCGCCGGCGAGCCGCCCGATCCCGACGCCATGAGCCGTGACCTCCGGTTCGTGCTGGCCGCCTGCGACCACCTCGCGGACAGCTCCGGCGGGGCCTTCGACGCCCGCGGTCACCGGACGGACGGACGCCTCGACCCATCCGGGTTCGTGAAGGGCTGGGCGGTCGATGAGGCGGCGCGTGCCCTCGAGGATTCGGGGCTGCGCCAGTACGCAATCAACGCCGGCGGCGATATCACCCTTCGCGGCGGCCCGTGGACGGTCGGGATCCAGCATCCGGACCTCCGCGACCGGATCGCGGCCCGGGTCTCGCTCCGCGACGCCGCCATCGCGACGAGCGGACTCTACGAACGCGGCGACCATATCCGCGACCCGCGCAGCGGCGAGACGCCGGCCGAGCTCCGAAGCCTCTCGGTCGTGGGCCCGATGCTCACCTGGGCCGACGCGTACGCCACCGCGGCCTTTGCGATGGGCCTCGACGGCCTCGCCTGGGTGGAGCGGCATCCGGGCTACGGCGCCATCGCGATCACCTCGGACGACCGCCTCGTGTGGTCGCCCAGCGCCGCGGCGAGTCTCATGCGCCTCTCATCCTGAACCCCTGGAATCCGAGGCATGGAACCGCAGGACCCTGATCCCTTCCGGATCGAACCCGTCGAGCCGGAGCCCGCCACCGCGATCCCCGATCCGGGGCCCGCCTCCCCCGGCCAACAGGCCTCCGGGTTCGACACGCAGCCCCTCTCGTTCGACAGCCAGCCTCCCACCGTCGACCCCTTCCCCCCGGCCACTCAGCTGCCTCCTCCCCAGCTCGAGCCGGTCGTGACGCCGGTCCCCCGGTCGCCTCGTTCGGGCGGCCGGGGGTTCGCCGGCCTCCTCCTGACGAGCCTCCTGTCCGCGGTCCTGGCCTCGGCCGGCACCGCGGCGGCCCTCACCTCGGGCCTCGGAGCGCCCGCGGCAAGCCCGGCGGCGACGGCCAACGCCCAGGCCGTGAAGACCACCACGGTCGGCGACGACATCACCGCGCTCGTCGCGGCGGCCCAGCCTTCCGTCGTGACGATCACCTCGAACGGTGAGTCGACCAACGGCTTCTCGCCGTTCGGCGTGCCCACGACCGGCGTGGGCTCTGGGATCATCCTGACCTCGGACGGCTACATCCTCACGAACCACCACGTCGTGGAGGGCGCCCAGACCCTCACGGTCACGCTGGCCAACGGCCACGACTACGACGCGACGCTCATCAAGGTCTCGAGCACGACCGATCTGGCCCTGATCAAGATCCAGGCCACGGGCCTGACCGCGGCGACGATCGGCGACGCGAGCGAGCTCAAGGTCGGCCAGACGGCGATCGCGATCGGCAGTCCGCTCGGGACGTTCACCGAGACCGTCACCCGCGGGATCGTGTCGGGCCTCGATCGGCAGGTCACGGTCACCGACGAGACCACGCGACGGCAGGTGACCCTCACCGGCCTGATCCAGACGGACGCGGCCATCAACCCCGGCAACAGCGGCGGCCCGCTCCTCGACATCGCGGGCTCCGTGATCGGCGTCAACACGGCCACCGCCAGCGACGCCCAGGGCCTGGGCTTCGCCATCCCGATCTCGGCTGCTGCCGATCTCATCCAGCTCGCGCACAGCGGCGCGACGGCCTGATCCGCCGCGATCGCGGCGGCCTGGGAGGACCCATGCGAGTCAAGATCCTGGCGATCGTCGTCCTGCTCGTGGTCGCGGGCGGGACGGTCGCCTACTCCCTGGGCGTCTTCACGCCCTCGGCGGCCTCGGCCTCGACCTACCTGACCGCGACGGCCGCGGTCACGAACGTCAGCAATGACATCGCGGCCACGGGCTCGGTGTCGCCGACCCAGAGCTGGAACCTCGCGTTCGGATCGGCGCCGACGACGGTGGCGGCAAGCTCGGGCTCGTCGAGCTCGTCCAGCTCGTCCAGCTCGTCCAGCAATTCGAACGCGAACGGCTCGAACGGCAACGGTGGCGGCACCTCGGTCACGTGGCCGGTGGGCACGGTGTCCGTGACGGTCGGTGCGGCGGTCAAGAAGGGCCAGGTCCTGGCGACCGCCAGCACGTCCGACCTGACCACCGCGATCGATGACGCCAGCCGCTCGGCCTCGAGCGCCCACTACCAGCTGCTGATCGCCCAGGACAATCGCGACAACGCCGTCACGACCGCGCAGATCCGCAACGCCGACATCCAGCTCCTCCAGGCGGAGTCGTCCGACGCGAGCGCGAAGGCGACCCTCGCGAGCCTGAAGGCCGAGCGGGCCTACGCCTCGCTCAGCGCGCCTGCGGACGGCGTCGTCACCGCGGTCAACGTGGGGCCGGGCCAGGACGCCCCGAGCGGCACCGCGATCACGATCGCCGCGAACACCCTCGAGGTCACGACGAGCGTCGTCGAGAGCGACGTCCCGCTCGTGACGGTGGGCCAGAAGGCGACCGTCACGCTGTCCGCCGTCAACCAGACGGTCCAGGGCACGGTCGCCTCGATCGCGCCGAGCGGCAGCGCCTCGGGCAACAACGGCGCCGTCGCATTCGACGTCGAGGTCACCCTCGACTCCGTGCCAGCGGGCGTCCGCTCCGGGATGTCGGCCAGCGTCACGATCACGACCGCGAGCGCCACGAACGCCCTCGCGATCCCGTCACGGGCCCTCAGCGGGACCGCCGGCAGCTACACCGTCCGGATCCTGAACGCCGACGGCAGCGTGACGGTCCAGGCCGTCGAGGTGGGGCTGGTCACGAGCAGCCTCGCCCAGATCACCTCCGGGCTCAATGCCGGCGACAGGGTCATCACCGGCACCTCGACCGCGCAGCAGAGCACGACGAACACGAACTTCGGGTTCGGGGGCGGTGGGCTCGGTGGCGGCGGGATCAATGCCGGCACGTTCCGCGGCGGCACCTTCCGCGGCGGCACGAACCCGTGAGTCTCATGGAGCTCGCCGGCGTGACCCGGACGTACGACATGGGCCATGTCCAGGTGGCCGCGCTGCGGGGCGTGAACCTCGAGATCGACTCCGGCGAGTTCGTGGCGATCGTCGGGCCGTCCGGCTCGGGCAAGTCGACGATGATGGGGATCCTGGGCCTCCTCGACCGGCCGTCATCGGGCGACTACGTCCTCGAGGGCCAGCCCGTGACGGAGCTCGCGGACGACGACCTGGCGCGGATCCGGAACCGGACCATCGGCTTCGTCTTCCAGAGCTACAACCTGTTGCCCCGAACGTCGGCGGTCGAGAACGTTGCGACCCCGCTCCTCTACCAGGGTGTCGGCCGGAGGGAGCGCCTGGCGCGCGCCGCCGCGGCCCTGGAGCGGCTCGGGCTCGGCGACCGCCTGACCCACGAGCCGACCGAGCTCTCCGGCGGCGAGCAGCAGCGGGTCGCGGTCGCGCGGGCGCTCGTGACCGATCCCGCGGTGCTCCTCGCGGACGAGCCGACCGGGAATCTCGCCGTCCACCAGGGCCGCGAGGTGCTCCAACTGTTCCAGGACCTCCACGCGAGCGGCCGGACGGTCGTGCTCATCACCCACGACCCATCGGTCGCCGCGACAGCCCAGCGCCAGGTCCACATCCTCGACGGGCGGATCGTCTCCGGGGCGGCTCCTGCCGTCATCGCCGGCCCGGTGCCGGCCACCGTCGGGGCCGTGCCGGCTGGCGAAGGCGCCATGCCGGCATGAGCACGCTCGAGATGATCCGGCTTGCCCTGTCGCGGCTCCGGACGTCGCGCGTCCGCGCCGCGCTCACGATGCTCGGGGTGATCATCGGTGTCGCGTCCGTGGTGGCCCTCGTCGGGGTGGGGCAGGGGACGACGGCCCGGATCACGAGCAGCCTCTCCAGCCTCGGCACGAACCTCCTGACGATCACGCCCACCGGCCGGAACGGCTCGGCCACCACGCTGACCCTCGATGACGCGACCGCGATCGGGCAGCTGCCCGGGGTCGATGGCGTCGAGCCGGAGCTCTCCGCGAGCGGCGACATCGCGGCCGGCACCACGACCACGACGACGACCGTCGTCGGCACCTCGACCGCCTACCTCGGCGTCCGGGCCTACGACCTCTGGCAGGGCACGTTCCTGACGGACGCGGGCGAGGCCGGCGCACTTCGCCAGGCGGTTCTCGGCGCGACCGTGGCGACCAACCTCAACCTCGGGGCCGACGCGGTCGGCCAGGACATCCTCGTGAACGGCCTGCCGTTCGAGGTCGTCGGGATCATGCAGCCCAAGGGCGGGTCGGGCATCGCCGACCCGGACAACGAGCTCCTCATCCCCGTCGCGACCGCGGAGAAGTACTTCGTCGGCAACGGCAGCGTCCGATCGATCGGGCTGTCCGTCGCCTCGAACGCCGACATGACCGCGGTGAGCGACGAGGTCACGGCCCTGCTCCAGACGCGGCACGGGATCCCGGCGGACGGGACGAACGACTTCTCGATCGTCACCCAGGCCCAGCTCCTCCAGACCGCGGCATCCATCAGCGGGACGCTGGAGCTGCTGCTCGGCGGCCTGATCGGCATCGCCCTCGGGCTGATCGTGTCCGCCGGGATCGCCCGGTTCGCCGGCTGGGACTTCACCTTCGATCCCTCGACGATCGCGCTCGCGACCGTCTTCAGCCTCGTGGTCGGGATCGTGTTCGGCGTCTGGCCCGCGCGCCAGGCGGCCCGGCTCGACCCGATCGCCGCCCTCCGCTACGAGTAAGGAGCACCTTCCGATGACCGATCCCACGACGAGCAGCGCCCTGCCAGCCGACGCGACGCCGACGACGCCGAACCCGGCGTTCCAGCCCGTGCCGCCCGAAGGCGGCTACGAGGTCCCGGTCTCGACGCCCACGCCCGCCGTCGCGGCCCGGCCGAAGGCCGTGGCCAAGGCCGGCGGCTCCGGCGGGATCAGCTGGGTCAACGTCGCGCTGGGCGTCGCGCTGGCCATCGCCATCGGGGGCGCCGCGTTCGCCGCGGGCCGGATGACCGCTCCCGCGAGCGCCGCCGCGAACGGCGCGACCGGCGGCCGAGGCAACGGCACATTCCCCGGCTTCGGTGGCTACTTCCCCGGCGGCGGCTTCGGTCGCGGCGGGGGCGGGTACTTCGGCGGCGGCTTCGGCCGGAGCGGCGCTGCCGGCGCCTCGGTCCAGGGCACCGTGACGGCCGTGAGCCCCACCTCGATCACGATCCAGACCGCGGGTGGCCAGACGGTCACGCTCAACCTCTCGAGCGGCACGACCTACCATGTC
>DASUHU010000225.1:0-6438 GCA_036273395.1 Candidatus Limnocylindrales bacterium | reverse complement strand
CGAGACCTTGGCCTCCGGGGCCGGCGCTCCCTCGGCAAGGTAGGCAGCGATTGCCGCATCGAGGCCGACATCGTGGCCCGCCCGCTCCGACAGCAGCCACTTGTGCTCCAGCACATCGCAGTAGGCCTGGAGCGGGTCGCGGTCGCCGATGGCGGGACGGAGGCGGCGGAGCGAGGGATCCAGGACGTCGCGGCGCCAGCGACGGGCAGCCGCGCGCTCCGTCGGCCGGCGCCCACCCTGGAGCTCCAGCCACGTCGCGTGCTCGCGGAGATCGTTGAGCAGGAGCCTGGCCTGGCCCTCGAGGGCGCGGACGCCCGTGAGCCGCTCCAGCTCGTGCGCGTGGTAGGCCCGGTTCGTCGTCGTCACGCGGAGGCGAACCTCCGAGCCCGATCCCGTGGGAACGACCGAGAGCTCGTCCACCGCGAAGCCGAGGTCGTTGAGGCGCCGGAGCTGCGCCCGGATCGCCTGCCGATCGCCGGCGGGGATTGCCGGCTCGGCGTGGAGCTCGGCCCAGATGGCTCGATAGCGATCCCGCACGCTCTCCGCATCGGCGATGGCCGCGTCGAGATCCTGCGGCCGCTCCTGCAGCATTGCGACATCGGCCAGGCCGTAGCCGACGTTCTCGACGAGGATCTCCAGATCCGTCTCGCGCTGGCCGTCCGACAGCGACGGATGGACCTCGCTCGTCTCGGCGTCGACGAGGAACGCCTGGATCCGGTCGCCATCACGCCGGAATAGCGTGTTCGCGAGGGAGCAGTCGCCCCAGAACACCCCTCCCCGATGGAGGTCGACCAGCAGCCAGGCCATCGCGTCGAGGAGCCGGCCGCGGTAGGCGCCCGGTCCCAGGGGAAACCGGCTCAGCAGCCGGCGGAACTGGAGCGAGTGACCCAGGTATTCCGTCACGAGGATGGCCGTCCCGAACACCTCCTGGCGCGCGACCCCGACCGGCGTCACCGCCGGCAGCCCGACGCGCTCGAGATGCGCGAGGACGTCGTACTCCCGCTCGGCGATCTCGATCGGCTCGTCCTTGAGCGCGAGCAGCGCGTCGTCGATGTGGAGGAAGCGGACGAGGTGCCGCGACGGTCCCACGGGGAGGTCCCGGAACGCGAGCGCGTCGGGCCACTCGGCCAGCGGCAGTTCCCACGGGAGGTCCAGGAGCGGTCCGGCTCGCCGGAGCCGCAGGCTCGGGAACGGCGCGCCGGTCATCGGCGCCGCGTGGTCATCGACCGAGGAGGTCCGGCACACCCTCGCCGATGACCTCGAACCCCAGCCGCTCATACAGCCGCCGCGCGATGTGGTTCCGGACGTCGACGGCGAGGTGCACGAACGGCACCCCGCGACCGGCCGCGGCGGCCGGGGTGCCGCCGGGCGCGGCAGCCGACGCGGCGCCGATCGCGTCGGCGACGGCGAGCGCCGTCGCGAGCGAGCCATGGCCGCGGGCCCGCCAGCCCGGCCGCGTTCCGATCGACGAGAGGTAGGAGCCGTCCCGCGTCGTCGTCCGCCGCGCGGTGGCCACTGGCTCCTCGCCGTCGTAGACCAGCAGGATCGAGCACTCGGGTCGCACCGCGCAGGCAAGGAGGTCCGTCTCGAGCGCGGCCCGCCGGTACGGGTCGACCTCGAAGGCCTGGGCCAGCACGAGCGACGCATCGGCGGCCCAGAGTCGCGGCGGTCCCGAGGCGGTGCCCGGCAGCCGGACGACGCGGATCCGCCCGTCGAGGTGGGCGACCGCGTCGCGCCGCGCGAGGATGGTTCGGCACGGCTCTGGATCGCGCAGGACCATCCGGAGGTCCTCGGAGATCCGCTCGAAGCCGTTCGCGAGGAGCCGGTCCTCGAGATCCGCGGGCTCGTTCCCGAGCGGCATCGGCCGGATGTGGGGCACGCGGTCGAGGGTGGCGAACAGGGTCAAGACCTCATCGAGCCGGCGATCGAATGCCCGCCGGTCGACCGGCCAGGTCGGCGCCATGAGGCGGTTCCAGAACGGCTCGGGGTCCGCGGGATCGTGGAGGAGCCAGCCGTCCCCGAGGTCGCGCAGGCGGCGGATTCCCGTGACCTGAGCCTCGGCTTCGTGGATCATGAGCCGGCGCGCGAGGGCGAGCTCGGGGCGTTCCATCCGCGGAACCATAGCCGCTGCGAAAACAGGCTACGTGGTAGTAGCATGTGAGCGACCCGCCACGCGGCGGAACACCCTCGCGGAGCCTTCGATGCGCACCCTCGCCAGATCGGTCGGCCTCGGTCTCGCAGCTCGTGGCGATCTCGACAACGTCGTCGACTGGTCGCGCCGCGCGCGCGACGCCGGCCTCGACTCCGTCTGGATCCACGACTCGTACTTCGAGCGCGACGCCGTCACCTACGCCACCGCGGTGGCCAGCGGCCTCGCCCGCGAGAAGCAGGCCGGCGACCGATCGTTCCGGGTCGCGCTCGGCGCCGTGAACCCGTTCACTCGCCATCCCGTGGTCCTCGCGATGACGGGCTCGGCGCTCGACGAGGTCCTGCCGGGCGACATCGTCATGGGCCTCGGCACGGGCCTGCCGTTGCGGCTCAGGCAGATGGGCATTCCCTACGAGCTCGAGGCCGCGGTCGCGCGGGTCGAGCAGACGATCGACGAGATCCGGGCACTGTGGGCCGGCGAGCGGCTTCCGTCCGCCACGCCAGGCCTCCCGCCGATCCAGCCCATGTTCCCGCCGACCCATCGCATCCCGATCGCCCTGGCCGCGTATCGCCGGGAGATGGTCGAGCTCGCGGGCCGGAAGGCCGACGCCTACCTCGCCCGGCCCGCCGAGTCGATCCCGTCGATGACCGGGATCATCGAGCGGCTGCGTGCCGCCGCCACGGCCGCGGGTCGTGACCCCGAGGCGATCGAGACCGCCGGCTACCTGCTGTCACTCGTCGACAAGACCCGGCGAGAGGCCCTCAATCGAGCCAAGCGCGAGCCGTTCGTGATCTACATGATGTCGGTCCTGTCAGACATCTCACTCAGGCGCGCGGGCTTCGAGCGGGAGCTCCGCGACGTCATCGCCGCGGCCTGGCGAGCCGAGGACTTCACGACCGCGGGTCGCTTGATCCCGGACGAGCTCCTGGACGCGTTCATGCTCTGCGGCACGCGCGACGACGTGGCCGCCAGGGCGATGGCGTACCACGAGCGGGCCGGCCTCGGGCTGCCCCTCCTCCAGCCGGTCCTGCAGGAGGACGCCCAGGTCGACGAGCTCCTCGCTGCGGCGACCCTGTATGCCGAGGCGCCCGGTCTGGCTGTCGCAGGCGCCGCACAGCCGAATCCCGGAGAGGTACCGACCACCGGTTTGGACGACTCGGAGCCGGTCGCCATGGGCCTTGCCGACGATCGGCGCCTGACGGGTGCCGAGCGTCTCCACCGCCGAGCCGGCGCGACGTGGGAGATCCTGCGCCCGTTCGCCTACACGGCTTCGATCGTCCCGGTCCTCGCCGGCGGAGCGCTCGCCTACGTCGACGGGCGGTTCTCGCTGGCGCCGTTCGTCGCGGCGCTCCTCGGAGGCGTGCTCCTCCACTCCGGCACGAACATCGTCAACGAGGTCTACGACGTCCGGCAGGGCGTCGACACGATCACCTCGCCGCGGGCCAGCCATGCGATCGTCAAGGGCCGCATCAGCGAGCGGACCGCGTTCCTCCAGGCCGCGATCGCGTTCGCCCTCGCGGTCGCCATCGGTGTATTCCTCATCGCGCTCCGTGGACCCGCGATCGTCGTCCTCGGCCTGCTGGGGCTCGTCGGTGGCTGGGGCTACACCGCGCCGCCGCTCCAGTACAAGTACCGGGCGCTCGGCGTGCCACTCGTGTTCCTGCTCATGGGTCCGCTGATGGTCGTCGGGACGTACTTCGCGGTGACCGGGGCCTGGAGCGGCAGTGCGCTCGTCCTCTCGATCCCCGTCGGGCTGCTCGTGGCCGCGATCCTCCACGGCAACGAGTGGCGCGACATCTCGGAGGACACTCGGGCGGGCATCGTGACCCTGTCGTCACGGCTCGGGAAGGAGTGGGCCCACTACGGCTACCTGGCGTTGATCCTCGGCGCGTACATCACCCTGGGGCTCGCCGTGGCCTTCCGCCTTCTCCCGCCGGCCTCGCTCCTGGCCATCCTGTCGCTGCCGTTCCTCGCCCAGGTCATGCGCTCGGCCGAGCTCGGCGCGACCGGCCAGGCCCGGGCGATCGCGATGATCGACCTCCAGACGGCACGCCTCCACCTGGCGTTCGGCGCCCTGCTCGTGCTGGGCGTGCTCCTCTCGGCCTGGCTCCATGGCTGACGGGCGCTCGGCCAGGGCTCCGCGCGATCTCGACGGACCGGGACTGGCCGCGCTCGCGCTGGGCCTGGCGGCCGCCGGCACCGCGTTCACGGCGACGTTCCGTGGCCCGAGAGCCCGGTTCTGGCAGCGGATGACGCTCACCGGTCTCGGCCTGGGCGGGTTCGCGTTGCTGACGTCGCGACCCGCGCGCCGTGCCGGGATCCGGTGGTGGCACGTCCCGCTCGGCCTGCTCTCGGCTGGGGTGCTGTACGCGACCTTCCAGGTCGGTGATCGATTCGCGCGGCGGTTCGTCCCCGGCGGCGATCGGGACATCCGCGAGATCTACACGCTTCGCACCCTTCGGCCCAGGGACGAGATCGCCGCTCGCCTCGCCGTCGTGATCGGTCCCGCGGAAGAGCTGTTCTGGCGGGGCATGGTCCAGGCGGCGCTGATGCGTCGGTTCGGGCGGTGGCCCGGCGCGATCCTCGCCACGGTGGCCTATGGCGGGGTCCACGTCACGGCCGGCAACTTCACGCTGATGGGCGCGGCCGGCGTCGCCGGCGCGCACTGGTCCGCCCTGTACGCCGCGGGCGTGCCGCTCGGCGCGCTCATCGTCAGCCACGTCGCGTGGGACGTCTGGATCTTCCTGGTCCAGCCGACGGGCGAGATCGAGGTCATCGCGAGCCCGGCCTGACGGCCCTTGACCGTTGCCCGGGCCGGCCTACGATCGCGCCAAGGAGGTCAGAGCGATGCCTGCCCGGGTGAGCGCGATGGGTCGACGCTCGGCGTCCGGTCTCGCGGGGCTCGTCGCGCTGGGCCTCCTCGCCGCCTCGTGCAACATCGGCGGCCCGGCGGGCTTCGCACCTTCGCCGGCCCTCACGGCTCCCGCCGCGCAAGGGGCACCCGCGTCGCAGGAGACGACGCCGGCGCCCAGCGCCACGACATCTGCGGGCCCGACCGATCTCACGATCTCGGTTGCGCGGTATGCCGACGGGATTCCCGAATCCGTCGGGAGCCGCCCGGTGCTCCGGGGTACGGTGGCCCTTGCCGCCGCAGCGGCGGCGGCCGATTCGCGGACCTTCTATGTCGGTGGCTGGGTGAGCTGGTGGCCCGGGGTTCGCTTCTGCCCGCTCGCGGCCAACGACGGCAACTGGCTCCACGACTGCCCTGCGCCGACCGCCGCGGATCAGGCCGGGGCCACCGATTCGAAGCTCGACGCAGCGATCACGTTTCGGTTCGTCCTCGCGGGCCTGCACACGGGACCGTTTGTCGCACGGGTCCACGTCCACGATCCCAGGGCAGGTGGCTGTGGCTCCGCCGCATCCATTTGCGACGGGATGATGGTCGTCGACCGGATCGTCTGGTCGGGCGATGACGGGACCCGACCTCGACCATTCACGGCTGCGTCAATCGAGCATGTCATCAACGTGCTCGATGCCGGCGCCGACATCACCCAGCTGGTTCCGCCGGCGTCGTTGACCGACTGCGGCGACGTGCTCTCGAGCGCCAGCCTCTTCGTGCCAACGCATGTGCCGGCGTCAGGACCGATCGTGACCCTGGCGGAGCTCGAGCCCTCGGCCGCCGCCGCGCTCCTGGCCAAGCCGCAGGCGACCGGCCTGGCCGGCGCCATCGAGCGCTCGAGCGTCGCATGCACGAGCTACTGGACGAGCCCAACGGGGTCGGGGTCCGCGCAGTGGCGTTGGATGGTCGTCGCGAACGCGGCGGTCCTGGTCCGAACGGACATCGGCCTATCGTCGCGGGATCGCGCCTTCCTGCAGCGCCTGGCCGAGGCCCTGACCTCGGCGGCGCGAGGCTGAGCGCGGCGCGGGGCGCTCGGGGCGCCAACCTACGCCTCTGTTCGGTGGCCCTCGAGGCAGGTGCAGCCGTCGGGCCCGACGATCGCGGCATGCGCGGTTCCGGCCGGCAGGACGAACCCCTCCCCGGCATGGAGCTGCACGGGCTCGCGTCCCGGCCCCTCGAGGAACGTGATCGAGCCCGACACGCACATCAGGAGCTTCGTATAGCCGTGCTCGTGCGTTCCATATCGATCGCCCGGGCCATTCGACCAGGCAAACGGCTCGACGCCCTCCGCCCGGAGGCGGCGCTCGATTGAGCGCGGGGACGGGATGCCATCCACGGCGTCCCACTTCAGCCGTACCAGCTGCGTCATCCGCCGATGATGCGCTTGGCT
>DASUHU010000224.1:0-5458 GCA_036273395.1 Candidatus Limnocylindrales bacterium | reverse complement strand
TGACGACCTGCCGGAACATCGGTCCGAGGTCGGCGCCCGGGTCCTTGGGATCGTGGACCTTCGCCCCGAGGCGCGTCTGGCAGACGGCGAACCCACCGGTCACGGCCTCGGTCGTCATCCAGATGTCGATCCCGAACCGGGACACCTCGGGCGTCCAGCCATCGGCCTTGAGGTAGCGCCGGACGAGATCGCCGGAGACCCCGAAGTCGCCGCCGATCGGCTGCCGGATCCGGAGTCCGTAGAGGGCCCGGGTGAGCGGGTAGGTGACGGTGTTCGTGATCGTCCCGTCGTGCTTGTGGCGGGCGTACAGCGGGGCGACGAAGTCGTAGCCGCCCTTGAGGATCGGACCGGCCAGGAGCTCGATCCACTCGGGCACGATGCTCCGGAGATCCGAATCGACGACGACGAGGGCCGAGACCTCGAGCGCCGCCGCGATCTCGAAGATCGTCCGGAGGGCTGCCCCCTTGCCCCCGGTCCCGTCGACCTCGGGATACGTGAGCGAGACCCGGGCAAGGCGGTTCGCGGGCCGGACGAGGAGGATCCGCTCGATGTACTCCGGCGGCTCCGTGTCGACGACCACCCGTTGGGTGCCGTCCGGGGAGCCGGCGTCCGAGTTGACGACCACGGGCCGGAGGTCGGGGAAGTACTGGACGAGCCCGGCCTGGGCGGCCCGCACGACGTAGCCGATCGTGGTCGCGTTCTTGAAGCTCGGGATGCCGACCATGATGTCGGCCCGCTCGAGACGCGTGATCTCGTCGCGGATCGCCGGGGTCAACACGGCGTCGGGCACGGCGTCACCGTACCAAAGCTCTCAGGAACGCGGATTTCGCGCCCGACTTCGCCCCGGATTTCGCGCCGACGAGCCGTCAGCGCTTCGGGATTCGGGCGATCGTCCATTCGCGGCTGACGCCGCCAGGCACGTACCGGCTGTTGGCGTCCTTGACGGCGAACTCGACGAAGCCGAGGGCCTTCCATTGGCCGTACCAGGCCTCGACCGGGGGCCGGACCACGACGTTGCGGCGGACGACGTCGCTCTCGCCGAGGGCGGATTCCAGGAGCCGCCGCCGCTCGAGCAGCGGGAGCTGGAGCAGCGGCTCGCCGTCGAGCCACAGCAGGTCCATCGCGATGAACGCCGCCTCGCCCTCGGGATCGAGCGGCTCGCGATGCGTGCCCATCGCCCGCTCGTAGGCGTCGCGCCGCGAGTCCCGGCCGCCGCCCGGGAGCACGAGGTGGCGGGCCATCTCGGACGCGGTCGGGGTGGACTCGAGGTCGATCGGCTTCGCGGTTCCCTCACCCGTGGGCAGCGGCCCGGGCACGACGTAGCCGTCGAGGAGCAGCTCGAGGGCGAGATTCGCCTCCGCCAGGGCCGCTCTGAGCTGGTCGAGCCCGAGGTACTCGTCGCCGTCGACGTCGCGGATCGAGACCTCCGGTCCGGACACGTGGGCGAGCCCGCGGTAGCCGCCCCAGTGCGGCTCGGCGATCACGTTCCGGATCTCGCGGGCGGGCCGGTCGCTGAAGGCCATCGGTCGCCACGTCTCGGGTCGCGATTGGCTCACGGCGCCATCGTACGCGCGCCTATGATCCGCAACCGATGGCCGAGGTTGCCCTCCCGCGCGCTCGCGGGCTCCGCCTCATCGAGCGACTCGCCGGGCTGACACCGTCCGGCCGTGCCGGCGTCCCGGTCGCGTGGGCCCTCTACGACTTCGCGAACACCGTCTACAGCTACGCGATCGTGTCGTACGCGATGGGCCTGTGGGTCACCGACTCGACCCGCCTTGGGCCGGCCGACGGCCAGTTCTGGTTCGGGGCCGCGAACGCCGTGTCGGTGGGCCTCAATGCCCTGGTCTCGCCGGTCCTCGGGGCGATGTCCGATCGGGGTGGCCGGCGGCTGCCGTACCTGCTGTTCTTCACGGCCCTGTGCATCGTCGGGACCGGTGCGATTGGGCTCGTCGCGGGCGGCGCCGGGACCGGGCCCGCCTTCCTGGGCCTCGTCCTGTTCTCGCTCGCGAACTTCGCCTACCAGGCGGCGCTCATCTACTACGACGCGACCCTGCCGGTCGTGTCCAAGCCCGAATCTCGCGGACGCGTCTCCGGCATGGGCGTCGCGATCGGCTACTTCGGGACGATCGCGATCGCGCTCCTGATCCTCATCCTCGACTCGGGCACGAGCCCGCTGACGTTCCTGATGGCCGCGGTCCTGTTCGCGGCCTTCGCCGCGCCGATCTTCCTCGTCGTCCGCGAGCCCGCCGCCAGCGGCTATCGCTTCCGGGTCGCCGACGCGGTCGCGTCCTGGAGCCAGCTCCGGACGACGATCGCCCACGCCCGGCAGGTCCCGGGTCTGCCGCGGTTCCTGATCGGAAGGTTCTTCTACACGGACCCGGTCAACACGGTCATCGTGATCATGTCGACCTTCGCGGTGAACGCGATCGGCTTCACGAAGGGCGAGGCCAACCTCGTCCTGCTGGGCCTCACGGTCGCGGCGGTCGTCGCGAGCTTCGGCTGGGGCTTCCTCGTCGAGCGGATCGGCCCGAAGCGGACGCTCATGTGGGTCCTCGGCTCGTGGTGCGTCGGCCTCGTGATCGGCGGAGCCGTCCTCTCGAAGCCCACGTTCCTCATCGCCGGCCTGCTGCTCGGCTCGGGCCTGGGCGGCGTCTGGACCTCCGACCGGGTGTTCATGCTCCGGCTCTCGCCGCCCGAGCGGATCGGGGAGTTCTTCGGGCTCTACGGGCTCGCCGGCAAGTTCAGCGCGGTCACGGGGCCGGTGCTCTACGGGGCCACCGTGTCGACGCTCCTCAACGCGGGCTGGGGCGCCGGCGCGTACCAGGTCGGGATCTTCAGCTTCCTGATCCTCATGGTCATCGGCGTCGTCCTGCTCCGCGGCGTCCCCGACCGACCGAGCGAGCCGGCCGACGGGCGCTCGTCATCCGATCTTGGCGCCCCGGAGTTCGAGGCGGAGGCGGCGCTCCGGGGTCTCGACTAGCTCGCCGAGGCGCCGCTCGCCGGATTGCCCGCGGCGCGCGCCTGCCGCCAGGCCCAGGCCGAGCCGATCATCGCGTCGAGGGTCGACCGATGCGGCGTCCAGCCGAGCACGGCCGCGGCCCGACGGACATCGGCCACGAGCACCGGCGGATCGCCTTCGCGTCGAGGTCCGACGATCGCGGGGACGGGCCGGCCGACCACCGACGCCGCCGCCCCGAGGATCTCACGGACGCTGAAGCCGGTCCCGCTCCCGAGGTTGCTGACGAGGGGCTGGTCCGTCCGGGGATCGTCCGGCGCCGTGGCCAGGAGCGCGGCCAGGTGGGCGTCGGCGAGATCCTCGACGTGGAGGTAGTCGCGGATCGGGGTGCCGTCCGGGGTGGGGTAGTCGTCGCCGAACAGCGAGACCGCGGGCAGGCTGCCCTCGACCGCCGCCAGGATGGTCGGGATCAGGTGGGTCTCGGGTTGGTGCAGCTCGCCGTTCCGGCCGCTCGCGCCGGCGACGTTGAAGTACCGCAGCGCGACCGATCGCAGGCCGTAGGCGCGTCCGTACCACGCGGCGGCCGCCTCGAACGTCCGCTTCGATTCGCCGTACGGATTGATCGGCCGGAGCGGCGCGTCCTCGGGGATGGGGGTCGCCTCGGGCACGCCGTAGACGGCGGCGGTCGACGACACGACGAGGCGGCTGACTCCCACCGCGCGCATCGCCTCGAGGAGCTCGATCCCGCCGGCGACGTTCTGGCCGTAGTACGCGGCCGGGTCCCGCATCGACTCGGCGACGAGCGACCGCGCCGCGCAGTGCAGCACGGCGTCGATGCGATGCTCCCGCAGGACCCGCTCGACCAGCTCCCGGTCGCCGTACGAGCCCTCGACGAGCCGGCTGCCCATGAGCTCGGCCGTTCGGTGTCCCGTCGAGAGGTCATCGAGGACGACGACGCCGTGCCCGGCGGCGACGAGTGCCTCGACCGAGACCGACCCGACGTACCCGGCGCCGCCGGTGACGAGGACCTGCATTCGCCGAGCGTATCGGGCCGTCAGGCCGGGCGTCCCAGGATCCGCCGCAGCCACGCCCCGAGGCGGGTCGCGAGGGAGGGCGAGCGTCGTGGCACCGGGACGCCGGCTGCCGCCGCCTCGCCTGGTGCGCCGGGCAGTGGCGCGACCCCGGCGAGGGCCGCGTCCCGGACCCGGATCGCCGCGGCGTCGTCGGGATCGATCCCGAGGGCCTGCTCGGCAAGCGACCGCGCGAGCTTGCGGTCCTCGCGCGCCATCGCGACCTCGGCCAGCCCCACGACCGCGATCGCATTCCGCTCATCGGCCTCGGCGACCTGACGGAACATCCGCTCCGCCTGGTCGAGCTGGCCGTCGGCGAGCGCCCGCTGGGCGACGAGCAGCCGCTCGATCATGGGAAGCCCTCACGAGTCGGCATGACGATCACGAGGGAGATTCCTCCGGTCGGATCGACTCGTCGGGCAGCATCGACTCCGCGAGCAGCAGCAGCGATGCCCGATCGTTGAGCGCCGGGTCCGCGATCACCCGTTCCAGGAGCCGATCGAGGATTCGCCCGAGCGTGGGGCCCGCCGGGATCCCGAGCTCCGTCATGAGGTCGTCGCCATGGACGGCGAGCTGGTTGCGATCGAGCACCGCGGCGGCCGCGAGCTGCTCGTGGATGCGACGTCGGAGCTCGTCGAGGGCGCCGGCGCCCGGGTCGAGCCCGCTCCCGACGCTGTCCGCGGCTCGGAGCGCGAACAGGTCCTCGAGCGAGGGCCGCCCGACGCGCCGGATGAAGCGCCGGACCCCGGCGTCACCCCAGTCGGGCTCGTACGCGAACATGTGCTGGCGGACGAGGTGGACGACCCGCTCGCTGGACGCCTTCGGCACGTGGAGGCGTTCGAGCAGCGCGGCGGCGAGATCGCCGCCCACGACCTCGTGACCCCGGAACGGCCCGTCGTCGACCGTCGCCGGCTTGCCGATGTCGTGGAGCAGCGCGGCCAGGCGGACGATCGGGCGATCGGCCGGCGCGGCGTCGACGCTCCGAAGCGTGTGGTCCCACAGGTCCTCGCCCTCGATCTTGTTCTGCACCACGCCGCGTTGCGCGTCGAGGTCCGGCGAGACGACAGCGAGGATGCCGGTGTCGGCCATGAGTCGCAGGCCGACGGAAGGCCTCGGCGCGGCGAGCAGCTTCTCCAGCTCCGCGGCGATTCGCTCGCCCGACAGGTGCCGGACGAGATCGGCGTCGGTCCGGATCGCGGCGAGGGTCGCTGGCTCGATCTCGAACTCGAGCGTCGCCGCGAGCCGGATCGCGCGGATCATCCGCAGCGCGTCCTCCTCGAAGCGCGTCGCGGGATGGCCGACCGCGCGGATCGTCCGGATCGCGACGTCGGCCCGGCCCCCGAACGGATCGACGAGCGCCGGTCTCGGGGCCGCGCGCCCGAGCCGATCGCCATCCGGCGCCGCGGCCCCCCAGGCCATCGCGTTCACGGTG
>DASUHU010000223.1:0-2130 GCA_036273395.1 Candidatus Limnocylindrales bacterium | reverse complement strand
GCTTCCGCCGGCACGAGGGCCGGATGGCCGGCGACGAACGCCGGCAGGGACCTCGCGGTCGCCTCCGCGTCGCTGACGTACAAGTAGCCGCGCCGGTCCATCGGGACCGCGGCGCCATCGGCCAGGAGGGCCTCGACCAGCGCGAGGCTCCTCGCGGCCAGCGGCCACCACAGGCGGTAGTTCGTCTCGGGCCGACGGCTCGTGAGCGAGAGCGGCGGTCGGGGGTCGACGATGACCACGTCGCGAATGCCCCGCTCGGCGAGGGAGAAGGCCGTCGCGATGCCGGCGATGCCCGCGCCTGCGATCATGATCCCGGCGCCGTGGCGCTTCGCGACGCGGCTCGCCCCTGCCATCGCCGGAGTCTATGGTCGAGTCCCGGGTCACGGCGGTTGACGCGTCGCGACACCATCGAGCGCGTGACCGACTCGCGGATCATCCTCCACGTCGACCTCGATGCCTTCTTCGCGTCGGTCGAGCAGCGCGACCATCCCGAGCTCCGGGGCAAGCCCGTGGTCGTCGGGATCGGCGGGGCGAACGATCGGGGAGTTGTCAGCGCCGCTTCGTACGAGGCCCGCGTGTTCGGGGTCCACAGCGCGATGCCGATCCGGACGGCGAAGCGCCTCTGCCCCGACTGCCTGTTCGTGCCGGTCCATGGCGCGACCTACGCCAGGGTCAGCCGCGAGGTCATGGCGGTCCTGCGGCGGTACACGCCGCTGGTCGAACCGATCTCGATCGACGAGGCCTTCCTCGATGTGACCGGCTCCCGGGCGCTGTTCGGTGACGGTGCCGCGATCGCGGCGAAGATCAAGGCCGACGTTCGGGGCGAGCTGGAGCTCACGGCATCGGTCGGCGTGGCGACGACCAAGCTCGTGGCCAAGATCGCGAGCGACCTGCGCAAGCCCGACGGGCTCGTCGTCGTGGCGGCGGGTGAGGAGGCCGCGTTCCTGGATCCGCTGCCGATCTCACGGCTATGGGGTGTCGGGCCCTCGACCGCGACGGCCCTGCGCGACTTCGGCGTCGTGACGATCGGCGATCTCGCCCGGCTCGATCGGGCCGCCCTGGTCCGCCGGTTCGGGCAGCACGGCGCATCGCTCGTCGATCGGGCGGTCGGGCGCGATCCGGATCCCGTTGCGGACCCCGACGCGGCGAAGTCCGTCGGCCACGAGACGACGTTCGACGAGGACACCTCGGATCCCGAGGTCATCGAACGGACGCTGCTCGCGATGGCCGAGGGGGTCTCGATGCGCCTCCGCGACGCGGGCCTCCGGGCCGGGACGATCACGGTCAAGGTCCGCGACAGCTCGTTCGCGACGGTCACCCGCCAGCGAGCCCTCGTCGAGCCGACCGACCTGACCGAGCCGATCTGGCGGACCGCGGTCGAGCTGGCCCGGCCCGAGATCCGCGGCAAGCGCATCCGGCTGGTCGGGGTCACCGCGTCGGGCTTCGGGGAGCGGGACCAGCTCGGGCTGTTCGAGGAGCCGGGCGAGGACCGGCGCCGTCGCGCGATCCAGGCGGCCGATGAGCTCCGGCACCGATTCGGAACGCGAGCCGTCACGCGAGCGCGACTGTTGCGGACGGGGATCCCGGCGCCGTTCGAGCGCGATCTCGGTACCGCCGTCGAACGACGCGGGCGGTTTGACAGCCGAGCTGTCAGCGGCCGTCGCAAGACTCCTGACCAGGTCGACCAGCCGGCAGCCCAGCCGGCCGGCGACGACCCGGTCGACGGACCGGACACCGATGCGATGGGTCCCGGGGTCGAGGCGCTCGACCCTTGACATCGAACAGGTGTTCGGTCTACCGTCCGACCGTAACCGAACACTTGTTCTCCTCGCGCAGTGCCCGCCGAAGGAGCCCCGAGCCCCCGAAAGGAGCCGTGGCGATGGCGATGATCCGAGTGGAGCCCGTGGACGTGCAGGTCCGGACGGGCTGGTTCGATGGGAAGCCCCGGGAGCTGACGTGGGCCGGCCAGCGATTGCCGGTCGTCGACGTTGTGGGCGTGCGGGACGAGACCGCCGCGTTTCCCGTGGTGATCGGCCCCAGGACGATCTTCGATGTCCAGACGCCCGTGGCCCGGGTGCAGCTCGCGTACCGCCACCGGACGCGGCGCTGGACGATCGAGGGCCTGGACGA
>DASUHU010000222.1:0-3444 GCA_036273395.1 Candidatus Limnocylindrales bacterium | reverse complement strand
CTGACGGAGGCCTCGCAGAGCCTCGGCGCGGGCTGGCTCCGGATCCTGTGGTCGGTCATCCTGCCGAACCTGCGGGTCGCGATCCTGGCCGGCGCCTTCCTGACCGTCGCCATCGTCGTCGGCGAGTTCACGATCGCAACGTTCATCGGGCTCCAGACCTTTGCGCCGTTCCTGTCGATCCTCGGCGATTCCCATCCCTACGAGCAGGCCGCGGTCACGCTCGTGAGCTTCGGGATCACCTGGATCGCGATGGGTCTCATCGGCCTCGTCGGGCGTGGCTCGCGCCAGCGCATCCAAGTGGCCGGCGCTCACTGACAGCGAGGAGCATCCGATGGCCTACCTGGAGCTGAGCCACGTTCGAAAGGCGTTCGTCGGCGGGACGGTCGCCGTCGAGGACTTCTCGCTGGCTGCCGAGAAGGGCGAGTTCGTGTCGTTCCTCGGACCCAGCGGCTGCGGGAAGACGACGACCCTCCGGATGATCGCGGGTTTCGAGCGGCCCACCTCTGGCTCGATCGCGCTCGACGGCCGCGAGATCACCGATCGCCCCCCGAACCAGCGCAACGTCGGCATGGTGTTCCAGTCCTACGCCCTCTTCCCGAACATGACCGTGGCCCAGAACATCGGCTTTGGGCTCTCGATTCGGAAGCGGCCCAAGGATCAGGTCGCGAAGCGGGTCGGCGAACTCCTGGAGCTGGTGAACCTGCCCGACAAGGGCAACCGCTACCCGTACCAGCTGTCAGGCGGCCAGCAGCAGCGAATCGCGCTCGCGCGGGCGCTGGCCATCGAACCGGCTGTCCTCCTCCTCGACGAGCCGCTGTCCGCGCTCGACGCGAAGATCCGCGTCGCGCTGCGGCAGGAGATTCGCACGATCCAGCGCCAGCTGGGGATCACCACGGTCTACGTGACCCACGACCAGGAGGAAGCGCTGTCCCTGTCCGATCGCGTCGTCGTGATGAGCGAGGGACGGATGGAGCAGGTCGGGACGCCGTTCGAGATCTACAACTTCCCGGCGACGCCGTTCGTGGCCTCGTTCGTCGGCCAGCTCAACGTCATCCCGGCCTCGATCGTCGACGCCGGCCAGGGCACGCTCACGATGGCCGGCCAGCCGATCCGCGTGGAGCGGGCCTTCACGGGCAGCGGCGGCCGGAGCGTCAACGTCGCGCTGCGCCCGGAGATGGTCTCGCTCGGCACGGGGCCGGACGGGTCGAACCGCCTGACCGGCACGGTGTCCGAGATCAGCTTCCTGGGCGCGATCGTCCGGATCCGGATCCAGCTCGGCGAGGGCGGACCGATCCTCTCGCTCGACGAGTTCAACGAGCCGACGCTCGTCCTGCCCGACGTCGGCGCATCGACCCAGGTCAGCTTCCCAGCCCAGGGCCCGCTCGTGCTCGACACGGCGACCCAGGTTGGCGAGAGCCTCGAGGAGCTGATCGCCGAGGCGTGAGGCTGCCCGGAACGGACCGCGCTGCCGCGGGCCACGAGGCTCGGCCCGGGACGCGGGTTGACGTGCTCGAGGGCATCGAGCTGGTGGTCTTCGACAAGGACGGCACGCTCATCGAGTTCGCCCGGATGTGGCGCGACTGGGTCGGGGAGCTCGGTGCCCGATTGAGCGAGGCCACCGGCGTCGACCTGGTCGACCAGCTCTTCGCGCTGATGGGTGTCGACCCGGCAAGCGGTGCCATCTACCCCCACGGGCTCCTGGCCGCGACGCCGATGGCCCGCCTCCGCGAGCTCGTCATCGAGGCGGTCGAGGACGAAGGCGTCGCGCCCGATCTCGCGGCTCGGGCGGTCGGGGAGGCGTGGCGGGCGCCCGACCCGGTCGCGCTGGCGACGCCGGTGACGGACCTGCCCGCGCTCCTGGCGGCGCTCACGGCGCGAGGCATCCGGGCCGCGGTCGCGACCTCGGACGACCGTGTCCCGACGGAGCGGACGCTCGCCGCGCTCGGAATTCTCGACCGGATGATCGCGATCGCCTGCGCCGACGACGGTCACGCGGTGAAGCCGGCGCCCGATTCCGTCCTGCGGATCGCCGCGGAGACCGGCGTCCCGCTCCAGCGCATGCTCGTCGTGGGCGATGCGCCGGCCGACGCCCGGATGGGCCGCGCCGCGGGCGTTCGGCGGGTCGTGGGAGTCCTCACCGGGGTCGGCGACCGGGCGACCCTCGCGCCGCTCGCCGACGTCGTGCTCGACTCGATCGCGGAGCTCCTCCCGACCTGATCGCGGGAGCCGATCCCAGCCCGATCGAGCGCCGCTCGCGTGGTCACGAGTGGTACTCCCTTCCTATCGTGCGGCTCGGAGCCTCGCCGTAGCGTTCGCGGAGGCGCGGGTGCGCGCCGTCACCGCAGGAGCTCGTCCAACCTCGATGGCCCTTGCCGCGCGACCCGGAGTCGGACCCGTCGCCGCGCCATCGCCGAATCCCGCCCGCGCTCGCTCGCATGCGCGCGCGGGCGCTGAGGCCGCGGCGCCGAGCAGCGCGAGCCCGACCAGCGCGCGCCCGAGCCGGGCCAAGCCGAGCGAAGCGAAGGCGAGCGGGGCACAGCCGAGCCCGGGCAACGGCGGCGTTCCGACGCCCAGGAGCCTCGGCGAGCCCGTCGCGGCGCGAAGCCTCAACGGATCCGCCCCGATCGGCGGCGCCTACACCGAGCCCGCGCTCGGGGGCCGTGAGTCCCACGTCGGCGACGCCGCCACGACCGACGCCCTGCGGCGGCTCGCCGCGGACCTGTCCCGGGCCGACGGCGTGCAGGAGATCCTCGACGAGGTCCTCGACAACTCGGTCGAGCTGTTCCACGCCGATCGCGTGGCCGTCTGGTTCAACGACCCGGCCCACGAGCGACCGCTCGAGCTGGCCGCGGCCCGGGCACTCCCCATCGAGATCCAGGAGACCGTCAGCCGCCTGTCCCGCGACCACGAGGCGGCGGGCCTGCGCGCGCTTCGGCTCGGGACGGTGCTCGTGTTCCGCGACATCCACGACCCGGGCATCACGGACGAGATGCGAGCCCAGTACGTCGAGGCCGGGGTCGCGTCGGTCTGTTTCGTCCCGGCGATGTTCCGCGGGGACCCGCTCGCCCTGATCGTGCTCTACCACCACCGGCCGTACGCCTGGTCCCTCGAGGAGGTCGCGCTGGCCCGGAGCTTCGGCGACAGCATCGCGACGGCCATCGGCAACACCCGACTCGTCGAGTCCGTTGAGGGTCTCGCCGCCCGGCTCCGAGCCGTCCAGGAGCTGTCGGCCCGGCTGTCGAGCCTCCAGGACCTGCGCGGGATCGGCGAGGCGATCGTGTCCGAGGCCCACGCTCTGATCACCTGCGACACGATCCGCGTCTACCGGGTGGACCACGAGACCGGCTGGTGCGAGCCCATCGCCTTCCAGGGCGTCTTCCTCGGAACCCCCAACCCATCACCGGCGCAGCTGCGGGTCCGGATCGGGAGCGGCCTGACCGGCTG
>DASUHU010000221.1:0-7058 GCA_036273395.1 Candidatus Limnocylindrales bacterium | reverse complement strand
CCGAGAGCGAAGGAGCCTCATGGAATCATTCCCAGACACGTACGAGCCGACGATCGAGGAGGACGCGGCGCTCGGGCTGAGCCAGCGCGCCAAGTTCGAGATCCTCGGCGCGATCATGCTCGGCCTGTTCCTCGGCGCCCTCGATCAGACGATCGTCGGGCCCGTCCTGCCGACCATCGTGACCCAGCTCCATGGTGCGGACTACTACACCTGGGTCGTCACCGCGTACCTGCTCACGAGCACCGTCTCGGTCCCGATCTACGGCAAGCTGTCGGACCTGTGGGGCCGCAAGCAGCTCCTCATGGGCGGCATCGTCCTGTTCCTCATCGGGTCTGCGCTGTCGGGCCTGAGCCAGGAGATGTGGCAGCTCGTCCTGTTCCGGGGCATCCAGGGCCTGGGCGCCGGCTCGCTGTTCCCGATCTCGCTCGCGGTCATCGGTGACCTGTTCACCCCGGCCGAGCGAGGCAAGTACCAGGGCCTGTTCGGGCTCGTGTTCGGCGTGTCGTTCGTCATCGGCCCGCTCCTCGGCGGCTGGCTGACGGACAACCTCTCCTGGAACTGGATCTTCTACGTCAACATGCCGGTCGGGCTCATCGCCCTCGTGGTCATCGCCCGGCTCCTGCCGAGCATCCACCACGCGCCGAAGGACGCCCGGATCGACTACCTCGGCGTCGCGACGATCGTCGCCGGGCTCGTGCCGATCCTCATCGGCTTCACCCAGGCCGAGTCGGTCGCGTTCAGCGACCCGAGCGTCTGGGCGTGGCTGCTCGCCGGCGCGGTCTTCCTGGTCGTGTTCGTCTTCGTCGAGAGCCGCGTGCCCCAGCCGATCATCCCGCTCCACCTGTTCCGGAGCCGGACGTTCTCGGCCTCGATGGTCTCGATCTTCCTCGCGACCTTCGGGTTCGGGGCGGCGATCATCTTCCTGCCGCTGTACTTCCAGATCGTCGAGGGCGCCGATCCGACGCTGTCGGGCTGGAAGCTCTTCCCGTTCCTCATCGGCCTGATCGGGGCCTCGATCGGGTCCGGCTTCGCCGTGAGCCGAACGGGCCGCTACAAGGCGATCGTCGTCGGGGGCCTGGTCATCCTCACGATCGGCATGGCCCTCATGACCCAGCTCCGGTACACGACCGACGACCTGACGCTGTCGCTCTGGATGCTGATCGCCGGCGTGGGCGTCGGGCCGACGTTCGCGGTCTTCACGATCATCGTCCAGAACTCGGTCGACTTCCACGAGATGGGCACGGCCACGAGCGACCTGACGCTGTTCCGGCAGATCGGGACGACGATCGGGATCACGATGGCCTTCACCCTCTTCCGCAACAACCTGTCGTGGAACCTCCTCCACGACCGGATCGTCGCCGCGGGCGCGCCGCCGGCCCTCGTGCCGACGACGCCGCCGGCCGGGTTCGACCTGAGCCAGCTGACGTCGGTGGGCGGCGGGGATCCCCTCGCCTTCCTCAAGCAGCTGCCGGCCGCGGCCCAGCAGATCTTCATCACCGGGTTCCACGACGCGTTCACGCTCGCGATCGCGAACAGCATCTGGCTGGGTGTCGGCGCGGGCGCGGTCGCGGCGATCGCGGCGCTCTTCATCCACGAGATCCCGCTTCGCAAGACGGTCAGCCCCGGCGCCCAGGCGATGGCCCAGCACGCGGCCGCTCGCGAGGCGTCGGCACCGGCAGCCGCGGCCACGGCCCAGAGCTCGAGCCAGGCGTCCAGCCGCGGCTCGGCCGCGAGCCGAGGACCGGCCGGCAGCTGAACCCACCGTCACGACTCCTTCGCTCCCACGGCGACGGCCGCCCGTCAACGACGGGCGGCCGTCGTGATTCCACGCCCGGTTCCCGGCCACGCCGGGGCGCCTGCCCTACGATCGCCAACATGACCACGAGTCGTGATCCCGTCATCGCCCCGATCCCGCGCGGTCTCACCGCCATCGGCGTCGCCGCTGCGGACTATCGGGACGCGCTCGCGGTCGCCGATCTGCCGGCCGGGTCGATGCGGCGCGTGACGTTCGGCGAGCTGGACGTCCTGCTCGCGCACACCTCGTCGGGAATCGCCGCGGTCGACGATCGCTGCCCGCACATGTCCGCGCCCCTCTCGCTCGGGACGCTCGACGGCTGCCTCGTGGCGTGTCCGCTCCACAACGGCCGCTTCGACCTCGCCACGGGGGACGTGGAGCGGATGCCCACGACGGGCGGACTGATGCCCGATGGGACCTACGTCCCGCCGTGGACCCCGGAGGGCCGCGAGCCGAAGCTCGATCCACCGGGCCTGAAGGCCGAGGCGCGCAAGCTCACCCGGATCCGGAGGTTCCGCTTCTACCCGGTCAGGGTCCGAGAGGGGCGGATCGAGGTCGCGCTCCCGGAGTAGCCAGCCGGCGGCTCGAACCCGACCCGTGAGCGGCCATTGCCCACGGTGATGAGTTGGCGCTCGACGACGGCCGAGGTGGGCCAATCGATCCGTCAGGCGAATGCGCGCGTCAGCCTGATCCCTGTGGGCAATCGAATCGGACGGTGGACCGGCACTCGGACACCAAGTCATCACCCACGGCAATCAACGGCAGGCGCCGCCGGCTCTCGACCGACTGACCAACCACGGCGGCGGAGGGCGAGGGCCGAGGTTCAGCCGCCGGTCGAGGCCGCCTGCTCCTCGGCGGCCATCCGGGCCCGACGCCGACCGGCCAGCCGGACGATCCGGACGACCTCCTCGGGGTCGTCGGTGACGGTCATCAGGTCCAGGTCGCCCGGCGAGATCATCCCCTCGGTCTGGAGCTTGGCCTTGATCCAGTCGAGCAGCCCGCCGTAGAAGGCCGTCCCGACCAGGACCACCGGGAAGTGCCGGATCTTGCCCGTCTGGATGAGCGTGAGGGCCTCGAACAGCTCGTCCATCGTGCCGTAGCCGCCGGGCAGGATCACGAACCCGTCGGCGTACTTCACGAACATGACCTTCCGGGCGAAGAAGTACCGGAACTCGACCCCGAGATCGACGTACGGGTTGATCTCCTGCTCGTGGGGCAGCTCGATGTTGCAGCCGACGGACATCCCGCCGCCTTCCTGGCAGCCCCGGTTCGCGGCCTCCATCACGCCCGGGCCACCGCCCGTGATCACGGTGTAGCCCTCGGCGGCGAGGAGGCGACCGATCCGTCGAGCCGTCTCGTAGGCCGGGCTGCCGGGATCGACCCGAGCCGATCCGAAGACGGTGATCGCGGGCCCCAGCTCGGCGAGGGCGTCGAAGCCCTCCACGAACTCCGACAGGATCCGGAGCGCGCGCCAGGGATCGGTGTCGAGGAAGGCCGGCCGGCTCGTGGGCTCGAGGAGCTTGCGGTCCTCGGTCATCGTCCGGTCCGGCATCCTGTCCGCGACCGCGGGGCCGATGAGGAGCCGGCCGGAGCGGCGGTGCTCCGTCACGGGCTCGCCGCGCGCGTCGGTCTCTGGGCGGGCCTGCGCTGCGGCTTGATCGGTCATCGGCTGGCATGCTACGACGATGCCGGCCCAGTCACGCGATCGGTTCCTGGTGGGGCTCGCGCTCGTGGTCGGGCTGACGGGGGCCGTGTTCGCGCTCCAGGGCCTCGGCGCGCCGATCGGCCGGAGCTTCATGATCGGGGACCTGCGCTGGACCGCGATCGGGCTCGTCATGCTCGGCCTCGCAGCCGTGCTCGCCTGGTGGGAGTGGCGCCGGACGTGAGGCGCTCGAGCTAGCTCGCCGGGGCCTCCCGGGCCCTTGCGAGGAGCGTCCGCCACGCGGCCTCGTCCCGGCCGGCGGCGACGCCACTCGCGATTCGGACGAGCGGCAGGCGCAGGAGTCGCTGGTCGGCGAGCAGGCGCTCGGCCAGCTCGGCATCGTCCATCCGGAGGAAGCCCAACCCGGCCTCGCGCCAGGCTCGACCCTCCGTGTCCGCCACGGCGCTCGCGCCGAGCTGCTCCACGAATCGGCGCAGCTCCCCGGCAGCCATCGGCTTGCGACGGAGGTCGATCAGGTGCGGCTGGATCCGCCGCTCGCGGAAGAAGCGAAGCGCGGCCCGCGTCGCCTGCGAGTCCTCGGCACCGAAGACCTGAACGAGGAGCGGCGAGGCGTCGGGACGCGCGCGGAGGGCCGGCATGCCCGGGAGGCTAGCGCCGCGGCCTCGAGGCTGGCGCCTCGGCGGCGGGGGGCTGGCGCCTCGGCCTCCGCTACCATCGCCGCCAGGAGGTGGCGACGTTGATGGTCTGGTTCACCGTCGTGCTCGAGGACCGGCCGGGGTCGCTCGCTCGCGTCGCCCAGGCGCTGGCCGATCGAGGCGTCAACATCACCGGCATCGTGGGCGTCGCCGAGGACACCGACGGCGCGCTCATGCTCACGACCTCGAATGCCGAGGCGACTCGCGAGGCCTTCGCGACGCTGGGGCTCGCATTCGAGGAGCACGACGACTCGATGGCCGGGGTCGCGGATCGGATGAGCATCGCGGATCTCCGCTCGGACCTTCGGAGCCACTGAGCCCGGCGGAGCTCGCCGACACCGGGATCATCGCGGATGCGCATCGCGACCTGGAACGTCAACTCGCTCAAGGCCCGCCAGGAGAAGGTCGACTGGTGGCTCGATCGCGCGTCGCCGGACGTCCTGCTCATGCAGGAGACGAAGCTCGCCGACGCCGACGCCCCACTCATGGCCTTCCAGATGGGCGGCTACCAGCTCGTCCACCACGGCGAGGGTCGCTGGAACGGCGTCGCGGTGGCGATCCGCGAGGGCATCGCCTACGACGATGTGGTCACGAACTTCGGCGACGGGCCGGTCCGGAACAGCGCACCCGGCGCGACCGGTCTCGACGAGGAGGACTTCGACCCGTTCGACGAGGCTCGGATGCTCGCCGTCACGGTGTTCGGCGACGACGGCGCGCCGCTCCGGCTCGTGAGCCTCTACGCCCCGAACGGCCGGGTCGTCGGCTCGCCGTTCTACGAGGGCAAGCTCCGGTGGTTCGCGCGGGCTCGCCGCTGGCTCGACGCGGCCGTGGAAGCGAACGCGAACATCGTCGTCGGCGGCGACCTGAACGTGGCGCCGGCCGATGCCGATGTCTGGGATCCCCGGGCCGCGCACGGCGGGACCCACGTCTCCGAGGCCGAGCGCGAGGCCTTCCGCGCCCTGCTCGACTGGGGCCTCCATGACACCTATCGCGAGGCCCATCCCACGGCTCGAGGTCGCTTCTCGTGGTGGGACTACCGGGCGGGCAACTTCCACAAGAACTTCGGGATGCGGATCGACCACCTGCTGGTGTCCGACGCCGTCGCTCGACGCGTGGTCGACATCGAGATCGATCGCGAGGCCCGCAAGGGCAAGCCCATCCCGTCCGACCACGCGCCGCTCGTCATGGACCTCGATGTCCCCGGGACGCCATTCGATCCGGGCTGGGACGACGCCGGCGCCCGGATCCTGGCCCGAGGCGGCCTCGCCCCCGGCCGCTGATCGTCGGCCCGGCCGGGCGACGGCCACGATCCGACGTCCAGATCGCGGCGTATGAGCACGCGAGGACCAGGCGCCGGTCCACACGATCCGGGCCCCGGCCCAGGAGAACCCACACGATGTTCCGCTCCACTCACCTCAGCAGGCTGCTCGCCGCCGGCAGCGTGGCGCTCTTCGTCGCTGCGTGCGGCCAGACGGGCGGCGCGGCAACTGCCACCCCAGCCGGCCCCGCGGCCACGGCGATGGCCTCGGAAGGCGCGGCCGGTTCGGCCGCCGTCATCACGATCGACCTTCAGCAGGGCACGGTCGGCGCATTCCTCACCGGCAAGGCCGGGATGACCCTGTACGTGTTCTCGAAGGACGCGGCGAACACGAGCAACTGCTCCGGTAGCTGCGCCGCGACCTGGCCCCCGTTCGTCCTCGGCGCCGGCGAGACCGCGGTGGCCGGGACGGGCGTCACCGGCAGCGTTGGCACGCTGACGCGCTCGGACGGGAGCACCCAGGTGACGATCGGTGGCAAGCCGGTCTATTACTACTCCGGTGATTCAGCTGCCGGCCAGACGAACGGTCAGGGCCTCGAGGGCCTGTGGTACGTGGCGGGCGCCGACGGCTCGCCCGTCCAGGGCGCACCGGCCACGGGCGGCTACGGCTACTGAGCGCGGGCGGACGGGCCGGCGATGATCGATCCATCCGACGCGCTGGCCGACGTGCCCGACCATGTGCTGGTCGGGCGCATTGCGATGGGTGACGAGGTCGCGTTCGGCGCGGCGTACGACCGGCACGCCGGTCTGGTCTACGGCTCCGTCGTGCGGTTCCTCGGCGACCGGGAGTCCGCGGCCGAGATCGTGCAGGACGCCTTCCTCTCGCTCTGGCGGCGGGCCGACCAATTCGACCCGCACGCCGGCTCCCTGTCCGCGTGGCTGCTCGGCATCGCCCGCCACCGGGCGATCGACCGGTTCCGCGCCGAGGCCCGACGTGCCGCGTCGCGCTCCATCCCGCTCTCCGCGCTCCTGCCCGACGATGGAGGGCCGGGCTCGTCCGCCGACGTCCCGCCGGGGGTCTCGTCCCTGGCCGGCGACGACGGTCCGGCCGTGCGTGACCCCGCGGCCCTGGCCGACCGGCGCTGGGTCCAGTCGGTCGTCCGGAACGTCGTCGCCGGCTTGCCGGCGCCGGAGCGCGAGGTCGTCCTCCTGGCCTACGCCGGCGGCCTCTCGCAGTCGGAGATCGCGAGCCACCTCGACGCGCCGATCGGCACCGTGAAGTCACGGACCCGGCGCGCGCTCGCGCGCCTTCGGGCGCTGCTGGGCGAGGTCCCGGACGTCCTCGACGACCTGGCTGCCAGCGACGCCGGCGAGCGCACGATCGCGAGCCCGCGATGAGCCCCGACTTCGGCCGCATGGACCACGCCGCCGCACACGAGCGCCTCGCCGATCTCGCGCTGGAGCCGCCGGCCCTCGAGCAGCTCGCCGCGGAGCTGGACGGCGCGGCTCCGGACGCGATCGCGGACGCGGCGCTCCTCGAGCATGTCCGGCGCTGCCCGAGCTGCCTGGCCTCGCTCGACGCGGCGCGGCGGCTTGACCGCGGCCTGCATGACGCCCTCGGCGCACTGCCGGCGGGCGAGCGCCTCG
>DASUHU010000220.1:0-7061 GCA_036273395.1 Candidatus Limnocylindrales bacterium | reverse complement strand
CCGACGGCCGCGATCCTCACGAAGTGACCCTGACCGCGATCGACGCCGGGGCCGAGGACGTCGAGGAATCGGACGACCGGATCGAGATCTACACGACCCCGGGCGACCTCGAGCGCGTCCGGAAGTCGCTCGACGCGGCCGGCCTGCCGGTCGAGAGCGCCGAGAGCGCAATGGTCGCCAAGAACACGGTCGAGGTCGACGAGCAGCGGGCTCGCCAGAATCTCCGCCTCGTCGAGGCGCTCGAGGACCTGGACGACGTCCAGCGCGTGACGGCCAACTTCGAGATCCCCGAGGAGCTCTTCGCCGAGGTCGCCGGTTGAATCGGGCGGCTCAGCCGAGGCCGGGCGAAGGCGGAGCCGAGGACCGGAGCGATCGCACGTTGGCCGTCCGTGAGCGAGGACCGCAGGCGACAACGCCCGCCCTGCCCGGATCAGCCGCCCGATGATCGTTCTGGGGATCGACCCCGGGACGGCGGCGCTGGGCTACGGCATCGTCGAGCGGACCGGCTCGCGATTGCGGCTCGTCGACGCCGGCTGCCTCGAGACCCCGGCGTCCTGGGCGCTGCCCCAGCGGCTGCTCGCGATCCACCGGCTCGTCGTCGACCAGATCGAGCTGCACCGGCCCGATCTCGTCGCGGTGGAGCGGCTGTTCTTCTCGAAGAACGCCCAGACGGCGTTCGCCGTCGGCCAGGCCCGCGGGGTCGTCCTGCTCGCCGCCGCGGCCGCCGAGGTCCCCGTCCGCGAGGCCACGCCGAACGAGATCAAGAGCGCGGTCACGGGCTACGGCGCGGCGGACAAGGAGCAGGTCGGCCGGATGGTGGCGCTCCTGCTCGATCTCGACGCGCCGCCGAGGCCCGATGACGCGGCGGACGCGGTCGCGGTCGCCATCTGGGCCGCGAACAGCGAGCGCGAAGGCCTGGGTGCCGCGAGCGGCTCGACCGGCCGGGCGATCGGGACGCTGGATCGGTCGGCGGTGACGCCGGCGCCGAGCGGCGAGACGCCCTTCGAGCGGGCGGTCCGCGAGGCGCTGGCCCGCGAGCGCGCGGCCAAGGCGTCCTAGCGCCTCGGCCGGGTCGGCGCGCAGGGGCCCGGGATGATCGCCTCCCTCGACGGGACGGTGGGTGCCGTCGCGCTCGATTCGCTCGTCATCGAAGTCGGCGGCGTGGGATATCGGATCTTCGCCTCGCCGGCCGTGCTGTCGACCGCGACCCCGGGCGGTCGGTTGAAGCTGTTCACCCACCACGTCTTCCGGGAGGACCAGCAGGCCCTCTACGGCTTCCGGACCGCCGAGGAGCTCGGGTTCTTCGGGCTGCTGCTGACCGTCACTGGAGTCGGTCCGAAGGTCGCCATGGCGATCGTGGGCTCGCGCCCGACGGCCGACCTCCAGCTCGCGATCATGCAGCAGGACCAGGCCGTCCTCGTCTCGATCCCGGGCATCGGCAAGCGCCTCGCCGAGCGAGTCATCTTCGAGCTCAAGGAGAAGGTCGCGGCGGCCGGCGTGGCCGCCTCGGCGTCCGGCGCGGCGCTCGGCGACATCGCGGCCGAGGGCGAGGTCGTTGGCGCGCTCCAGGCCCTCGGCTACTCGCTCGCCGAGGCACGCACCGCGTCGCGGGCGGCGATGGTCAACGCCTCGGTCGGGTCGTCGCTCGAGGAGCGCGTCAAGGGCGCGCTTCGCGTCCTTGCGCGCGACTGAGGGACTCGAACATCCGTACGAAAGCGCTTCGCGCCTGCTAGACTCGGCGCGCATGGACGACGTCTCGAACATCCTCGCCGCGGACCTCCACGACGCGGACGTCGTCATCGAGAGCTCGCTCCGTCCCCGAACCCTCGCCGAGTACATCGGGCAGCGCGAGGTCAAGGCCAACCTCGGGGTCCTGCTCCAGGCCGCGAAGGGCAGGGGAGAGGCCGCGGATCACGTCCTGCTGTACGGCCCGCCCGGCCTCGGCAAGACGACCCTCGCGACGATCATCGCCCGCGAGCTCGAGGTCAACGTCCGGTACACCTCGGGTCCGGCGATCGAGCGGCCGGGGGATCTGGCCGCGGTCCTCACGAGCCTCGAGGAGCGCGACGTCCTGTTCATCGACGAGATTCACCGGCTGAACCGGGCGGTCGAGGAGATCCTCTATCCGGCGATGGAGGACTTCGCGCTCGACGTCATGATCGGCAAGGGCCCGAGCGCGCGGTCGCTCCGGCTGAGCCTGAAGCCGTTCACGGTCGTCGGGGCGACGACGCGTGCCGGCCGGATCTCATCGCCACTCCGGGATCGGTTCGGGGCGACGTACCGTCTCGACTTCTACGAGGAGCCGGAGCTGACCGAGATCGTCGAGCGGTCCGCGCGAATCCTCGGCGTGGACCTGGACAGCGCGGGGGCGGCGGCCATCGCGCGGCGAGGCCGGGGCACGCCGCGCATCGTGAACCGGCTGCTGAAGCGGACCCGCGACCACGCCGAGGTCAAGGGCAGCGGGCGCGTGACGGAGGCCGTGGCCATCGAGGCGATGCGCCATCTCGAGATCGACGATGCGGGTCTCGACTCCACGGACCGGAAGCTCCTCGCGGCGATCGTCCAGAAGTTCGCCTCCGGGCCCGTCGGCGTGCAGGCCCTCGCGGCCGTGCTGTCCGAGG
The DNA here is from genome assembly GCA_036273395.1 of Candidatus Limnocylindrales bacterium. Classification (GTDB taxonomy): domain Bacteria; phylum Chloroflexota; class Limnocylindria; order Limnocylindrales; family CSP1-4; genus UBA5189. The sequence goes on along the minus strand of DASUHU010000220.1, from coordinate 4,440 downwards.
AGTCGGAGACGATCGAGGACGTCTACGAGCCGTTCCTCCTGCGCCTCGGGTTCATCGACCGGACGCCCCAGGGCCGGATCGCCACGGAGGCCGCGCGCCAGCACCTGGCGGCCCTCGGCTTGGAGATCCCGCCGCCGCGGCGGGCGGAGCCCGAGATCGTCTCGCTGTGGGACGAGGGCGGGAGCGCGGCATCGAGCCCGAGCGCCGCAGCGGGCGGGACCGGCTCCGAGGGCGGGAGCCCGACGAGGTGACTGCCGCGCATCTGGGCGAGGGCCTCGCCGTCGCCACCCACGGGCTCCGGAAGGCCTACGGCCGAACCGTCGCCCTCGATGGCCTGGACCTCGCGGTCCCGCGCGGCGTCGTCTATGGCTTCCTCGGGCCGAACGGCGCGGGGACGACGACGACGATCCGCTGCCTCCTCGGGCTCATCCATCCCGACGCCGGCACCATGGACCTCCTCGGCCGGTCGTACAGCGGCCATGACCGGCGTCGCCTGTTCGATGTCGGATCGCTGATCGAGTCGCCGTCGTTCTACCCGTACCTGTCGGGCCGCGAGAACCTGAACGTGATCGCATCGACGGGTCCGGCGCCCGGGAAGGGCCGGATCGATGAGGTCCTGGAGCTTGTCGACCTCACCGGTCGAGCCCGCGACCGTGTCCAGGGGTATTCGCTCGGGATGCGGCAGCGGCTCGGCATCGGCGCCGCGCTCCTGAACGACCCCCAGCTCCTCATCCTCGACGAGCCCGCGAACGGGCTGGATCCGGCCGGGATCCATGCGCTGCGCGCGACCCTCCGGCGGCTGGTCGAAGGCGGCGACCGGACGATCGTCGTCTCGAGCCACATCCTGCCCGAGGTCCAGCTGATGGCCGATGTCGTCGGCATCATCAATCACGGCCACCTCGTCTACGAGGGCGCGCTCGACCAGCTCCTCCATCGCTCGGGCTCCGTCCGGGCCAGGGTTCAGGCGGCCGACGTGCCGGCCGCGGTGACCGCGCTCGCCGGCCTTGCCGGGACCGATGCGGTGACCGTCCAGCCGGTCGACGACGAGGCCGAGCCCGAGCGCTGGATCGAGGCTCGCATCCCCGCGGACCGCGCCCGCGACGCCAATCGCGTCCTGGCCGAGGCCGGGATCTACGCCAGCGGCCTGGCTGCGGGCAGCGACCTCGAGTCGATCTTCCTGGAGCTGACGGGCGGACCGCTCGCGTCGATCGGGGAAGGTGCCGGCGCGCCGCCGCCCGTCGGGGGCGGCCGATGAGGCTCTTCGTCGGTGAGCTCCGGAAGCTGGTCAGGCGGCCGGCCGCCTACGTGACCCTGGCCATCGAGCTCGTGATCGTCCTGATCATCTACATCGCGGTCGCCGCGAGATACGGCTCGATCGCGGGCACGACCCCGAACCAGGTCGCCGAGAAGGCGGGCATCCGGCTCCTCATCGAGTTCCCGACGGCGTATGCCAGCGCGCTGGCCTTCGTGACCGGTCTCGGCGGGTTGCTGGCGATGGCCTTCGCCGCCGCGGCCGCGGGCGCGGACTGGGGCTGGGGCATGGTGAAGGTCGCGGTCGCGCGCGGCGAGAGTCGCAGCCGGTACATCCTCGCGAAGCTCGCGGCCGTCGAGGTCATGCTCATCCTTGGCTTTGCGATCGCCTACGGAATCGCCCTCGTCGCCGCGATCGTCGCGGGCCGGATCGCGGGGCTGCCCGCGACGGGGTACGACGATCAGGCGACGCTCCAGGACCTGCCGGGCCAGCTCTACCGGGGCTACCTCGGCATCGCCGAGCAGGCCTCGATCGGATTCGCCATCGCGACCCTCGCTCGGAGCCAGCTCGCCGGGCTGGGCGCGGGCATCGCGATCTACTTCGCGGAGCAGTTCGCGACGATCTTCCTGCCCGACGTCGTCAAGTACCTGCCGTTCCACGTCGCGACCGCGGCCCTCGGCCTGAGCGGCGGCCTGACCGCGGGCGGCGGCGCCAACGGCGGGAGCGGGTTCACGCCGCTCGACCAGCCCACGGCCTTCCTCCTCGTCATCGCGTACCTCGTCGGCGGCGCGGTGGTCTCGGCGATCTTCGTCGAGCGGTCCGAGATCAGCGGGTGATCGCGGCCAGCACCTTCGAGGTCGTCGCCGGCCCCCAGCCGGGGAGCGCGACGGCAACGGGCTCGGCCGGAGATTCGACCCCGACTCGCGCGCGGGCCGGTCGGCTCCATCTCCCGCATGGGATCGTCGAGACGCCGCAGTTCATGCCGGTCGGCACGAACGCGACCGTCAAGTCCCTCGATCCGGACGACCTCGTCGAGGCCGGGGCCACGATCGTGCTCGGCAACACCTACCACCTGTACCTCCGGCCGGGCCACGAGCGAATCGCGCGCCTCGGCGGCCTGCATCGCTTCATGGGCTGGGATCGCCCGATCCTGACCGACTCGGGCGGCTTCCAGGTCGTCTCGCTCGGGGACCTGCGCCGGGTCGACGACGACGGCGCGACGTTCCGGAGCCACCTCGACGGCTCGACCCACCGGCTGACGCCCGAGGCCTCGATGGCCATCCAGGAGGCGCTCGGCGCCGACGTGGCGGTGGCGTTCGACCAGCCGGTGTTCCCCAGCTCCGCTCGGTCGGTCGTCGCCGAGGCGACGGAACGAACGCATCGCTGGGCCGAGCGGTCCCTGGCCGCGCATCGACGCCCGGACCAGGCCCTGTTCGGCGTGATCCAGGGTGGCCTCGATGTGGAGCTCCGGGCGGCCTCGACCCGGTTCATCGCGAGCCTGCCGTTCGACGGGCTCAACATCGGCGGGCTGGCGGGCGACGAGACGGCAGCGCAGCGTCGGGGGGCGCTGGATGTCGTGGTGCCGCTCCTCGCGGACGACCCGCGGCCGCGGTACCTCATGGGCCTCGGCTCGCCGGCGGACCTCCTCGATGCGGTGGACCAGGGCGTGGACCTGTTCGACTCCGTGCTCCCGTCACGGGTCGCGCGGACGGGCCAGGTCTGGGTCCCGGGCGGCAAGCTGAATCTCCGAAACGCGGCCCTCCTGGACGATCCCGGGCCCATCCAGGAGGACTGTCCCTGCCCCGCCTGCCGGCGCTTCTCGAGGGCCTATCTGGCCCACCTCTTCCGGGCTCGCGAGCTCCTCGGATACCGCCTCGCAACTTGTCACAACCTGACCTTCACCCTAGACTTCATGACCAGAATCCGGGCCGCGATTCAGGCCGGACGCTTCCCCGAGATGCGAGACGCGCTGCGGGTCCGCGCGGGCCGGACGACCGTCAGTGAAGCCGCGGGTGAGCGGGCGTGAAGCGGCGCTCGATACCGTCCACCCCGCGTGGAGGAACCCTCGATGGGCTCACGGGACCGACCGCATCGCGAAGCCAAGAAGAAGGCCAAGGACAAGTCCGGCCAGCCCAAGGTCCAGCCGCTCTCCGAGCCGCCGATGAACGTCGAGCTCATCAAGAAGCCTCGGAAGCCGCGCTGGGATGAAGAGGACCGGGACGAGGCCTGATCGATCCCGCGGACGGCGCGTTGGCTCCGGACAGCGGGCAGCCACGGACAGGAGCGTGACGCGACCATGGCGGTGATGGAACAGCGAGCGGGGGAGCGGGCCGCGGCAGAGCGGGGCAAGGCGGTCGACGCCGCGATCCTCGCGATCGAGAAGCAGTTCGGGACGGGCTCGATCATGAAGCTGGGCTCGGCCCAGCGACAGCAGGTCGACGTCATCCCGACGGGCGCGATCGCGCTCGACCTGGCGCTCGGGGTCGGTGGGGTGCCGCGCGGTCGGATCGTCGAGATCTTCGGGCCCGAGTCGTCGGGCAAGACGACGGTCTGCCAGCACGTCATCGCCGAGGCCCAGCGCAAGGGCGGAGTCGCCGCGTTCATCGACGTCGAGCATGCCCTCGATCCGGGCTACGCCCGCGCGTGCGGCGTCAACGTCGACGAGCTCCTCGTGAGCCAGCCCGATACGGGCGAGCAGGCGCTCGAGATCACCGAGACGCTCATCCGCTCGGGCGGGGTCGACGTCGTCGTCGTCGATTCGGTCGCGGCCCTCGTGCCGCGGGCCGAGATCGAGGGCGAGATGGGCGACTCGTTCGTCGGCATCCAGGCCCGGCTCATGAGCCAGGCCCTCCGGAAGCTGACCGGCGCGGTCAGTCGCTCCAACACCGCGCTCGTCTTCACGAACCAGCTCCGCGAGAAGATCGGGGTCATGTTCGGCAACCCGGAGACGACGCCCGGCGGCAGGGCACTGAAGTTCTATGCCAGCGTGCGGCTGGACATTCGTCGCATCGAGACACTGAAGACAGGGACTGATGCGGTCGGCTCCCGTACGCGCGTCAAGGTGGTGAAGAACAAGGTCGCCTCGCCCTTCCGCGTCGCCGAGTTCGACATCATGTACAACGAGGGCATCAGCCGCGAGGGCGGCCTGCTGGACGTGGGGATCGCGGCAGGCATCCTTTCGAAGACCG
>DASUHU010000219.1:0-2922 GCA_036273395.1 Candidatus Limnocylindrales bacterium | reverse complement strand
GAGTAGCTCGACCGGCTCACAGCGGGCGGATCTAGCCAACGCCCTCCGAGACCGACGCCGGCCGGAGCCGGTCCCGCAGCCTCGCGACCGGCAGGGTCGCGAACGCGACGCCGGCCATGATCAGGACGACGCCGGCGAGCTGGCCGAGCGACGGGTCCTCGTGGAGGCTGGGGATGACGTACGCGAGCGCGACCGTCGCGACCGGCTGGACCATGAGGATGATCGAGACGAGCGAGGCGGGCAGCCGCGGCAGCGAGATCGAGATCACGAGATAGCCGATCGACTGCGACGTGATCCCGACGAGGATCAGCCAGAGGTGGCTCGGCAGGTGCGGCACCGGGTCCAGCTCGCCGCTGACGACCCCGAAGAGGATCGCCACGACCATCGTGGACGCCGTCGAGATCGCGACCGGGCCGGCCGGCCGTCGCAGGTCGCGGCCGCTCCGCCGGATCACGAGCAGGTAGCCCGAGTACGCGAACGCGGTGAACGTGCCGAGGGCGACGCCGAGCGGCGGATTCACGCCGTAGGCCTGGCCGCCGACGACGCCGGAGATGAGGATCGCGCCCCCGAGGACGACGGGCAGGGCCAGCAGCGCGGGCTGGGGCGGCCGCTCCCGGACCACGGCCCACGCGACGAGCGGGACGACGAGGACCTGGAGGTTGCCGAGGACGGTCGCGAGGCCCGCGCCGACCGCGTCGACCGCGTGATGCCACGACAGCAGGTCGAACGCGAAGAAGACGCCGGCGACGACGGAGAGGCGGATCGCGCTCGCGGGGAGCGGCCCGTAGCGGCGTCGCTCCAGCCAGGCCACGATGCCGAGAATCGGCAATCCGTACAGGCAGCGGAACGCGGTCGCGGTCGCGGGGGTGACCTCCGCGAAGCGATAGAAGATCCCCGAGAAGGCGATGCACAGCGCCCCGATGAGCGCGGCCATCCGGGGCCGTCGCGCGATCGGCGCGAAGAGCGCGAGCCCGGTGTCCGCGTCGAGGGAGGTCACTCGGCGTCCGCGTCGCGAGTCGCGCCCGCCGCAGCGCCCGCCGCAGCTCCCGCCGCCGCCTCGACCGGGCGCGCCCAGCGCTCACGGGTCGCGGTCCGCACGAAGCCCTCGCTCTCGTAGAGGCCGAGGGCTCGCGAGTTCCGGCCGTTCACGGACAGCACGACGTCCGATACCCCGATCGACCGAAGTCGAAGGACGCCCCAGCGCAGCAGCTGGCGGCCGAGTCCGTGGCCCTGCCGAGTCGGCAGGACCCCCACCGTCCAGATCTCGCCGCGATGACCGACGCGCCCGCGCTCCCGCTCCGGCGTCGTCGCGCAGAACCCGACGAGCGCGCCGTCCGCGTCCTCGACGAGGATCATGTCGGCGTCCTCGATGTTCGGATCGGGCGGCGCGGCCAGGATCTCGTCCGAGATCTCCATCGGCGTGGCGTGGTCGGCGAAGGCGGCGTTGAAGAGGGCCTGCCAGGCCCGCTTGTCACGCTCCCATTCGAGCGGCCTCGCCCGGAGCCCGTCCGGCCACACGGGCGGGGCCACCCGGTTCCCGCGCGGCAGCGCGAGATCCCAGAGCGTCGAGTGATAGCCGAATCCGGTCGACTCGAGGAAGGCCCTGCCGCCGCCGTCCAGGGGATCGAGGCCCATGAGGACCTCCGGACGGCCCCGCTCCCGCTCGATCCCCGTCGCGGCCTCGAGGAGGCGCCGACCGATCCCCCGCCGCCGCAGGTCCTGCCTGACCCAGGTGAGCTTCACGTCCGGCGAGGCGAATCCGGCGACCGCCACGTCCGGGTCGAGCGCGATCGCCAGGGGGTTCCCGGTCATCTCGATGATGCGCAGGAAGAACGCGCCGTCCTTGTCGGACGAGCCGCGGAACTCGCTCGCCGCGCGGGCCTGCTCGACGGCGGTCGCCAGGATCGGGCGGTCCTCCGGCGTGTAGCGCCGGATCGAGATCCCCCCGGCGCGCTCCGGCGCGGCGCTCACGCGGGGGCTGACGGGGCGGCGCTCACGCCTCGGGGGGCTGCTCGGTGGCGGCAGCCGGCGCCTTCACCCCCACGAACCGCAGACCGAGCTCGGCGAGCTGCGCCGGCTCGGGCGCCGACGGCGCTTCGAGCATGAGGTCGCTCCCCGACTGCGTCTTCGGGAACGCCATGACCTCGCGGATGTTCGTCTGCTTCGCGAAGAGGGCCGCCCAGCGATCGATGCCAAAGGCGATCCCACCGTGGGGCGGCGCCCCGAACTCGAAGGCCTCGAGCATCGCCCCGAACTTCTCGCGCATGGCCGCGAGGTCGTGGCCCTGGAGCGCGAAGCTGCGCTCGAGGAGGTCCCGCCGCCAGATGCGGATCGAGCCGCCGCCGAGCTCCCAGCCGTTGAGCACGACGTCGTACTGCATCGCCCGGGCCCGACCGGCCGGATCGCCGGGCGCCGGCTTCGAGGGATCGCCCGAGCTCGTCACGAGCAGTGCCTCGTCCTCCGGGACGACGCCGGAGAACGGGTTGTGGGTCGCGTCCCAGCGCGTGTTCTCGGCGTCCCACTTATACATCGGAAAGCGATGGACCCAGAGGTACGCGAGGACGTTGTCGTCCGCCAGCTTCAGGCGCGCGCCGAGCTGGACGCGCAGCGTGCCGAGGACGTCGTTCGTCACGTCGGGCGCATCCGCGACGATGAGCACGAGGTCGCCCGGGTTCGCCCCGGCCGCGGCGGCCACGCGTTCGGCGAGGTCGTCGCCGAGGAACTTCACGATCGGGCCCTTGACCGAGCCCTCGCCCTCACCCCCGACCGCGAGGTGGGCGAGGCCCTTCGCGCCGGCCTTCTTCGCCGCCTCGGCGAGCTCGTCGGTCTCCTTCCGGCTCGCGCCACCGAGGCCCGGCGCGACGATGGCCTTCACCGAACCGCCGCCGGCGAGCGCCTCGTCGAAGACCCGGAAGCCGGACG
>DASUHU010000218.1:0-6988 GCA_036273395.1 Candidatus Limnocylindrales bacterium | reverse complement strand
GTCCTCGACGGGGCCGCTAGCCATGCGACGCCGGAAGGTCGTCTACCCACCACCGAAGACCGCGACGAAGGGCGGCGCAGCGAGCCCGGATACCCGGAGTCCCGCCGCCAGCCGCGTCGTGTCGATCGACCTCGGCGCGATCCGGGGCCGCGCCGATCTCCGCCCCGGGATGCGCGTCCAGATCACCGGCGGCACGTACGCGGGCGAGACCGCGACCGTCGAATCGGTGGCCGGCGGTGTCATTCCCGCAGCGGTGGTCCGGAACGAGGCCGGGCTGGCGCGCCGCGTCCGGGCGATCGACCTGGCGCCGGTGACCGGCCGAGCCGACGACTCGACCTCGGGGGCCGGCTAGGGCCGAGGTCGCGGCCCGCGGCGCAGGCTCAGGTCCGCGCAGACTCCGGGATCCGCAGAGCGCTCAGGCCGTCGCCGCGGCGAGCCGGTCCAGGACCGCGGGCAGGATCCCGCCGGCGAGGTAGTAGTCGACCTCGATCGGGCCATCCAGGCGGCAGATCGCCTGGAACGTCCGCTGCCCGCTCCCGTCGTCCCTCACCTCGACCGTCACGCGCCGACGCGGCTCGGGCCGACCCGCCAGGCCCCGGATCGTGAACGTCTCGCGGCCGGTGAGGCCCAGTGACGCGGCGTTCTCGCCCGGCAGGAACTGGAGCGGCAGGATGCCCATCCCCACGAGGTTGCTGCGGTGGATCCGCTCGTACGTCTCGGCGATGACGGCCCTGACCCCGAGGAGCGCGGGGCCCTTGGCGGCCCAGTCGCGCGACGAGCCGGAGCCGTACTCGCGGCCGGCGATGATGACCAGGGGTACGCCCTCGTGGGCGTAGCGCATTGCCGCGTCGTAGATGAACAGCTCGTCGCCGCTCGGCCAGTGGCGGGTGTACGGACCCTCCTTCTCGACGAGCGCGTTGCGGAGCCGGATGTTGCCGAAGGTGCCCCGGACCATCACCTCGTGGTGGCCGCGGCGGGCGCCATAGGAGTTGAACTCGAGCGGCGGCACGCCGTGGGCCTGGAGCCACTGGCCCGCGGGCGACCACGTCGCGATCGATCCGGCCGGGGAGATGTGGTCCGTCGTGACCGAGTCGCCGAGCACGGCCAGGGCCCGGGCGCCGACGATGTCGCCCGGCGGCTCCGGCGGGGCCTCGACGAACGGCGGCCGGGTGACATATGTCGAGTCGGCGGCCCAGTCGTAGCGGTCGCCATCGGGGATCGGCAGCGCGCGCCAGCGATCGTCGCCCTCGAAGACCGTGGCGTAGGTCTCTCGGAACAGCTCGGGATCGACCGATGCGCGGATGACCGAGCGGATCTCCTCGGCCGCCGGCCAGAGGTCCGCGAGGTACACCGGCTTACCGTCGTCGCCGATGCCGAGCGGCTCGGCGGCGAGATTCGCGTCGACCCGTCCGGCCAGGGCGAACGCCACCACGAGCGGCGGCGACGCGAGGTAGCTCGCACGGGCGAGGGGATGGATCCGGCCCTCGAAGTTGCGGTTCCCGGACAGCACGGCGACCGCCGCGAGGTCGTTGTCCTCGATCGCCTTCGCGATGGGCTCGTCGAGGGGCCCGGAGTTACCGATGCACGTCGTGCAGCCGTAGCCAGCGAGCGCGAAGCCCAGCTCCTCGAGCGGCGCCATGAGGCCGGCCTCGGCGAGGTACGTCGTCACGGCCTTCGAGCCGGGCGCCAGCGAGGTCTTCACCGTCGGTGGGACCTTCAGCCCGCGGCGGACGGCATTCCGGGCCAGCAGGCCCGCCCCGACCATGACCGTCGGGTTCGAGGTGTTGGTGCACGAGGTGATCGCGGCGATGACGACCGAGCCCGTTCGGACGCTCGCCTGCTCGCCGTCGATGTCGAGGGCCACGCTCGGGTACGGCGATTCGCCGGCGCCATCGGCCACGACCGGCTCCGGCGGGGAAGGCTCGGGCGGAGCCGGCTCGACCGGGGTGGCGTTGCCGCCAACGACGCCGTCACCGCCGGCGAACGAGGGCGGGTCGCTGGCCGGGAACGACTCGACCGACGACTCCTCGACGACGCCCCGACGGCGCGCGGGCGCGGCCCCCGCACGGTTGCCCGGTGCCTGGGCCGGGAAGTTCGACCGGAAGTTCTCGCGCAGCCGATCGAGCGGCACGCGGTCCTGCGGCCGCCGCGGGCCGGCGACCGACGGCACGACCGTCGCGAGATCGAGGGTCAGCAGGGCGTCGAAGGCCGGTCCATCGCCGGGCGCTCGCCACAGGCCCTGCTCCTTGGCGTAGCGCTCGACGAGCTCGACCCGCTCGTCGCTCCGCCCGGTGAGCCGGAGGTAGGCGAGCGTCTCGTCGTCGATCGGGAAGAGGGTCGAGGTCGCCCCGAACTCGGGGCTCATGTTCGAGATCGTCGCGCGATCGGCGAGCGCCAGGCCGGCCAGGCCGTCGCCCGCGAACTCGACGAACGACCCGACCACGCCGAACGATCGCAGCAGCTCGGTCACGACGAGGACCAGATCCGTCGCGGTCGAGCCGCGCGGCAGCTCGCCGGTCAGGCGGACGCCCACGATCCGGGGCATGGGCTGGTAGAGCGGCTGGCCGAGGAGCACGGCCTCGGCCTCGATCCCGCCGACGCCGTAGCCCAGGACGCCCAGGCCGTTGACCATCGTCGTGTGGGAGTCCGTGCCGACGAGCGTGTCCGGGAAGGCGACCCGGACGCCAGCCTCGTCCGGTCGATCGGCGACGACCGTGGCGAGGTACTCGAGGTTGACCTGGTGGACGATCCCGGTTCCCGGGGGCACGACCCGGAGGTCCCGGAACGCGGTCTGGGCCCAGCGCAGGAGCTGGTAGCGCTCGCCGTTGCGCTCGTACTCGCGGGCGACGTTGAACGCGAACGCGGCCGGCGTTCCGAAGGCGTCGACCTGGACGCTGTGGTCGATGACGAGGTCCGCCGGGACGAGGGGATTCACGCGCGCGGGATCGCCGCCACGCTCGGCCATCGCGTCGCGGAGGGCCGAGAGGTCGACCACCGCGGGCACGCCGGTGAAGTCCTGGAGGATGACCCGCGAGGGCATGAACGGGATCTCCGCCTCGCCGCCGGCCTCGGGCCGCCACGAGGCGAGGGTCTCGACGTCCTCGGGCTTCACGGCCGGGCCGCCGGCGTGACGGAGGGCGTTCTCGAGGAGGATCTTCAGCGTGACCGGCGCGCGATCGAGGTCGATCCGGCCGTCGAGGGCCGAGAGCCGGTACAGGTCGGGCAGGCCGGGGCCGAGGCTGGAACGGGCGCCGAACGGGTCGCGGGGGGCCGTGGCTGCCTCCTGGTGGTGGCTAGACTCGACGAATGGAAGGGTACCGCGGAGCGCCATGAAGGCCTGGGACGACGAGGCCCACAGTGGTCGCGAGGGCATTGCCGGGGGGTCTGCGCCCGAGGTGCTCGATGAGCTGTCCGCTCGCGGCATCGACCTCGATCCCCGGCGCGACGCCGCCGCCACGCATCGCCACGACGGCGTCGAGCACGCGAGTGATCACGCCCACCCGCACGCCCACGCGGAGCCGGGCGAGCCGCCGATCACGGGGATCGTCGGGGCCGGTGCGGTGGGGACGGCCCTCGGCGTCGCGCTGGCGCGCGCCGGGTGGCCGATCCACGCGATCGCATCGCGGGACGAGGGCCGGCGCGCGCGGTTCCGCGAGCTCGTGCCCGGCGCGCGCGGGTTCGCCGAAGCCGAGGCACTGCTCGACGAGGTCGAGCTGGCGATCCTCGCGGTGCCCGACGACGCGCTCCCCGAGCTCGCGAGCGAGCTCCGGATGTACAGCGGCCAGGCGATGGTCCACACCTCGGGTGCACTCGGCGCCGAGGTCCTCGAGCCGGCCCGCGCCGCCGGGACCCAGATCGGGGCGTTCCATCCGCTCGTGGCGTTCGCCGATCTCGAGCGCGCCGTCGTGGCCCTGCGCGGGGCGACCGTCGCCATCGAGGGCGACGACCAGCTGGCGGACCTGCTCGCGCGGATGGCCGACGTCCTCGGCGCCACGGCGGTTCGGCTCGCGCCGGGCAGCAAGGCCGCCTACCACGCCGCGGCGATGCTGAGCGCCGGCGGCTTCGTGGCCCTCCTCGACGCGATCGCCGAGCTCGGTCGCGTGGCCGGGCTCGACGAGGCCGGCGCCATTGCGATCTACGGCGGCCTCGTCGACCAGACGCTGGGCAATGCCCGGGCCCTCGGGATCGACCGGGCGCTCACGGGTCCGATCGTCCGGGGCGACGTCGGCACGATCCGCCGGCACCTCGCGGCCCTGGGCGCCGACGCCCCGGACGTCCTGCCGCTGTACCGGGCGGTCGCGGAGCGCGAGCTGACGATCGGGGAACGACGTGGTGCGGTGGCACCGGAGGTGGCCGCCGAGATCCGTCACGCCGTTGCGATGCCGGATTGAGGCGCTACCATACGGACCGATGGAGCACAGCCTCGCTGCGCGGTTCTCGATTCGGCCCGCAGCCCGCTTCCCGAAGGCCTCCGCGGCCGCGCCGCGGCCCCGCCTCGGGCTCCGTTCCGGTCCCACCTTCCGGGCCGCGAGCGTCCGGCCCACGATCCTGCATCGAGCCGAGCCGGCGCCCGTGACCCGGCTCCGCCACGACCCGCGCTCGATCGCGGCGACTCGGCCCACCCGCCCGTCCCGCGGACGACCCGTCCCGGTCGTCTCGCCGACGTGGGCCCGCTCCGTCTTCGTCCGCCGCGCAAGCGCCCCCGTGGCGCCGTGGCGCGGCTGAGGACCGCGGCCGCAACCTCCGCAGGCGGGATTGTCGTCCGAGCCGAGCGGGACGGCCGCTCGCTCGTCGTCGGGATGCGCCGCCGTGACCGCGATGCCGTCACCTGGACCCTGCCGAAGGGCACTCCCAACGATGGCGAGACGCTCGAGGAGACGGCGCTCCGCGAGGTGACCGAGGAGACCGGCCTCGACGTGCGGATCGTCGAGCCCCTGTCGTCGATCGACTACACGTTCGTCCAGAGCGGGACGCGGATCCACAAGACCGTGCACTACTTCCTCATGGAGCCCGTCGGCGGCGACCTGTCGCGCCACGACCACGAGTTCGAGCGAGTGCGCTGGGTCCGATTCGCCGACGCGCCGGGCCTCCTGACCTTCGCCACGGAGCGAGCCCTGGTTGAAGCCGCGGCCGATCGCCTCGAGGCGGGAGCGCGGGCATGACCGACGCATCGACGGCGGAGCAGCTTCACGAGACGGCCCTGATCGAGGTCCACCGCGGGACCGATGCCCGGCTCATCGAGTTCGGCGGCTGGCTCATGCCGGTCCAGTACACCGGGATCCTCGAGGAGCACCGAGCCGTCCGCGAGCGGGCGGGCCTGTTCGACCTGTCGCACATGGGCGAGCTCTTCGTCGAGGGCGACGATGCCGGCGATGCCCTGGCCGCGGCCCTCGTGACGGATCCGCGGACGCTGGCCATCGGGCGGGCCCACTACTCGATGATCTGCGCGCCCGACGGCGGGATCATCGACGACCTCATCGTCTATCGCCTGGGTCCCCACCGGTTCCTCGTCGTCGCCAATGCCGGGAACGCCACGGTCGTGTCCGACGAGCTCGCCGCGCGGCTCGGGCGCTGGAAGGCCGTCCTGGACGATCGGTCCCTGGCGACCTCGCTCGTCGCGATCCAGGGCCCTCGCGCTGCCGGCGTCCTGGGGCCGCTCACCGACGTCGACCTGACGAGCCTTCGCTACTACGCGATTTCCGAGGGGCGGGTCGCCGGCGTCCCCGCGCTCGTCGCCCGGACGGGCTACACCGGTGAGGATGGCTTCGAGCTGTTCGTCGACTGGGCCCGCGGCCCGGAGGTCTGGCAGGCACTCGCGGCGGCCGGGCACGACGCCGGTGTCATCCCGTGCGGCCTCGGCGCTCGCGACACCCTCCGCCTGGAGGCCGGGATGCCGCTGTACGGCAACGAGCTCGACCGCTCGACGAACCCCTACGAGGCCGGCCTGGGACGGGTGGTCAAGCTCGAGAAGCCCGGGGACTTCGTGGGCCGGTCGGCCCTCGAGAAGGTCGCCCGCGATGGGATCGCCAAGCGGCTCGTGGGATTGAAGGTCACGGGACGCGGGATCGCCCGCCACGGCTACCCGGTCTGGGCGGGCGACCGCCGAACGGGTGTCGTGACGAGCGGCACCCAGTCGCCGAGTCTCGGCTACCCGATCGCGATGGCCTACGTCGCCCCGGGCGATGGCGAGCCGGGTACGATACTCGGCGTCGAGATCCGCGACGCGCGGGTCGAGGCGGAGGTCGTGAACCTGCCGTTCTACCGCCGCCCCACCTGACGAGGGTCGGACCGGAGCCGACGGAACGCTCACCAAGAACATCGGATTGCGCGGCCGACGCTCGCGCCCAGAGGAGGACGCCGGATGGTCCCGTCGGACCTGCGGTACACCAAGGATCACGAATGGGTTCGCCTCGAGGGCGACCACGCGACCGTCGGCGTGACGGACTTCGCGGCGAGCCAGCTCGGCGACGTCGTGTTCGTGGACCTGCCGGCCGCCGGCCGCTCCGTGGACCAGTTCGCGACGTTCGGCGTCGTGGAGTCGGTCAAGGCCGTGAGCGACCTGTTCGCGCCGCTCGCGGGCGAGGTCGTCGAGGCCAACTCCGCCCTCGCGGAGAAGCCCGAGCTCGTCAACAGCGATCCGTTCGGCGAGGGCTGGATGATCAGGCTCAAGGTGAGCGACCCGGACCAGGTGACCGGCCTGCTGGACGCGGCCGCCTACGAGCAGCTCGTCTCGGAGAGCTGACCCATGGCCTACGGGCCGCATACGGCGGCCGACCGCGAGCGAATGCTCGCGGCGCTCGGGATGTCGAGCGTCGACGAGCTGTTCGCGGACATTCCCCCGGAGCTGCGGGCGAGCCCGCTTCGGCTCGATCCGCCGGAGGCCGAGCAGGACCTGATGGCCCGGCTCGGGGCGCTCGCCGGCCGGAACCGGACGGGGCTCGCGAGCTTCCTCGGCGCCGGCGCCTACCGCCACTTCAGCCCGCCGCTC
>DASUHU010000217.1:0-6187 GCA_036273395.1 Candidatus Limnocylindrales bacterium | reverse complement strand
CGCCATCGCCTACCCCCGCGGCGAGCCCGAACCCGGCCGACGCGAGTGCGGCGCGAGGCCTCGCAAAGCGGTTCCTCGACGCCTTCGTGACCGAGCGTTGGAGCACCGCGTACGCCCTCCTCGATCCCGAGAGCCAGATGGAATGGGGCGGGAGCCTCGCCGCGTTCGAGGCGAATTGGCCGCACCCGGCCAAGGACACGGGCGGGCACTACACGATCGAGGACGGGATCTTCGACCCGATCCAAACGGCGACGTTGGCCGACGGCCAGATGTCATCCGCCGATCTCTCACGAAGCTTCATCTTCTATGTCTCATTCCCCGATCCACTGGGCCTCGTGCCGGGACCGTCGATGGTGCTGGTTGCCGCCCCCGTAGGCGATGCGTGGCACCTATGGCGGCTTCGGTAGTCCGGTGCGCCGGTCGGGCACCCTCGAGCTGATCGCCCTGGTCGCGCTTGCCGCGTGCTCGCCGACGCCGACGGTTGTACCGAATTCCGCGACGCCGTCCCTGGTCAATCCGAGCGCAAGCCCGACCTCCTCGGCGGACACCGGGATCGCCAGTGTCGAGCCGACGCCGACAAAGCCGACCCAGCCCCCTGACCAGCCGACCTCCGTGGCCGTGGCAAACGCAATCGCGTTCTGGACGCCGAGCCGTGGCATTGCCGGCGGTGCCGATACTCACGGCGCCGGAGAGGTCTCGCTGACGTCCGATGGCGGACGCACGTGGAGCGTGAAGAAGCCGGGCCTTCCCCCGATCGGGTTCGTGACCGTCGTCGGGTCGTCTGACGCGTGGGCCATCACGACCTGCACGAGGGACGACTACTGGGGCGCGTGCGCCATCTGGAGGAGTCTCGATGCGGGATCGTCGTGGACTAAGGTGAGGAACAGTGAGCTCCAAGCGATCTCATTCGTCGACGCCCTCCATGGCTGGGGCGTGCTCGATACCGAACCGACGGCGGGTGGCGCATCAACCAGCGGCGTGTTCCGAACGGCCGACGGAGGTCGGACCTGGAGCGAGATTTCCGGCAAGCCGTGCGGCCAGATCGGGGGCCCGACGGGCGTGAGCTTCGTGACGGCGGAGCGAGGCTGGGTGACCTGCCTTGGCGATGCGGGCACGGGGATGGCGGCGAAAGGTGTCCTCGAGACGCGGGACGCCGGACGAACCTGGACGATCGAGTCGGCGGTGTACATGGGCGACCAGGCAGCCATCGGATCGATCGCGGCCAGCGATTACCTAATCGGCTTGTCGATGCGCCCGTCCGGTGTCGGAATGGCCTGGGAAGGCCGCGGGAGCACCATCCGCACGGCCGATGGCGGTCGAACGTGGGTCGGCATGCCGCCGGGGAGCTTCGATGTCGCGATCCCGCTTGGCGGCTGGGCTCTGACAGACCTCGATTGGTACTACGTCATCTGGGACGGGGACCTGCAGGACACCGCGCTCTGGGCGACGCACGATGGTGGCCTTCACTGGTCATCCATCAGCGCGGTCCCGCCCGGCGTTTGACCGCCGGACCGCAACCCGAAGGCAGGGACTTGTGGAGGACGGCTCGTCGGGGGACTATCCGGCGTGATGGGTGGAGTGGTCGCTCGTCGTTGGATTACCGCATTCCTGCCGATCGTCCTGAGCGTCGCCGCGGCATGCGGTGGCGCCGCGAGCCCCCCGCCTGCCTCACCGACGGCAATGGCATCGGCGTTGCCCACGCCGTCGTCATCACCGAGCCCGTCTCCGTCGCCGTCACCGACACCCGCCCCGACGCCGGTCGGCCAATTCCTCGATCCCGCCGGTCACTACACCATCATCACGGCGCCAACCTGGTCGCACGAGCCGAAGGATCGTTCGCGAACGGCATCGAGCTGTGGTTGGTGGGGACGCCGATGGTGGGTTTCGCCCCCAACGTGAACGTCCTGTCACAGTCTTCGTTTGGCCTCGATCTTGCTGAATACAACACCGCGTCGCTTCGCAGCGCGCCGAAGTTGATCCCGGGTTTCAAGCTGGAATCCGACAAGATCGTCGAGACAGACCACGGCCAAATGCTCCGGCTCGAGTATCTCGGGAAGACGGTCAGTGGGACGAAACTGCACTTCCTCGCGTATGCGGCAATCGCGGATGGCACGGCTGACGTCGCAACCTTCACGGCGGCGGGTAGCTCGTATTCCTCGCTCGTCAAGAGTGTCGAGCCGTCGTTGCGCACGCTGACTCCCATCACCTCCCTGCCATCCGGCGCGGCGCCGTAGCGGCTTTCTCCAAAGCCCCACGACGCGTCGTGCGGCCTCGACGGGCAAGGCCCCTACGACGCGCCGACCGACCCTCTGGACCGGCTCCAGCGCAGGCCGATGGTGGCGGCGGAAGCGAGGAGCACGGCGGTGGCGGCGAAGCCGAGCGCGAGCAGCAGCAGTCCCGCGGTGGCGAGGAGAGCCGAGGCGGCGAGCTGACCGAGCGTGACGAGCGCGATCCCGAGATCGAGCGCGAGGAGACGCGGTAGCGCGAGCTGGCCGAGGACGATGCGCTGACGGGCATGCGCGGGCGGATCACCGGGACCGACGGCGGGCAGGAGGTGCGTCGCCGAGGCCAGCAGCGCGAGGCCGACCCAGCCGGCGACGATCGGCGCGATCAGGTCGCCGATGGACCAGCCAGCCGGGTCTGCGCCTGACGCGATCGCGCCGGCCGCGACGATCCCGAGTCCGACGACGAACCAGGCGGTCGCCGATACGAGCCCTCCGATCGCGAAGGCGTGCCACGCGAGATCCGTCGTCCATCGGCCGCGCGTTTGCCACACGCGCGCCTCGTACCAGCCCAGCGCGACTCCGGCCGCGAGTCCAAGAACGGCCCCGACGCGCACGGCACTGTCGATCCCGCCCGCGTACCCGAGTGCCGCGAGCCAGCTGCCGAACGCCAGGCCGGCGACCGCGATGCGCCCGCTCGGATGGTTCGGGATGCGAGCACCGACGACCGTCGGGAAGAAGTGCAGGAGCGTCGTCGCGATCACGAGCGACACGAACCCGAAGAGATTCAGCCAGGCATGGGCCGGCTTGAGCCGCCCCCAGCTGTCCGCGACCGGCGGCCACCCGGCGAGGAGAAGCGTCGCGAGGCAGGCTCCGACCGCCACCGCGACGAGGCCGGCGAGGTAGGACCGGGTCACGAGCCCGCGCGCCGGCCCGAGGCTCCCGCGAACCGGTCGCAGGGTCGCGAGGCCGATCAGCACGATCCCCGCGACGAAGAGCCCACCACCCAGCGCGGCCAGCAACGCTGACCCGAGCTCGACCCCGGCGACGACCCCGAGCGCCCCGAGCGCCGTCGCCGCGACCGCCGCGGCTCGCAGGCGAGGGTCGGCGGGCGGAGCCGCCGCGAACGCGGCCACGAAGAACGGCATGACGCCGGCGACGGCCGTGGCCGCGGCACCGGCGAGCGCGAGATGGAGCGGCAGCCACAGCCCGTGCCGGGCCGCGTCCGGGAGCAGGAACGCCAGCACGGCGGCCGCGAGGAACGCCACGGCCACCGCGATGGAGGCCGCCGCGATGACGCGGTCGCTCGTTCGGTCGACCGGCCGGGGACGGGCCTGGAGCGAGATCGGGCCCACGCCCGAAGGCTAGCCCGCCGCGGATCGGGTGGGCGCAGCACCTCCGGCAGACGGTCCCGGGTTGGGCGTCAAGCGGGTCGGCGTCAGGCGGGCCGGAACACCGTCGTGAACTCGTCGCCCTCGGCGACCGTGTATGAGTCGAACTCGAGGAGCGTGCCGTCACCGCGCGGCATCCGGAAGCGCGACTCGGCGGCGCCCGCCTCGGCCAGGATGTCAAGCATGACGCCGACCTCCTCGGTCGATCCGGCGGTGACCAGCTCCTGCCAGTGGCGGCCGGCGAGCTGCCGCCCGAAGAACGAGGCTGCGGCGTCGTTCGCCTCGAGGATCAGGGCCCGGGCGTCGTAACGGACCCGCGGGAGGCCCGCCGCCTGCCACCACGCCTCGTCCGGGCGGCCGTCCGCACCGTGATCGCGTCGCGCCACCCAGCCATCGGGCGTGGCCTCGACCTGGGCGTGGGGGTAGAGCCGCCGCAAGCGGAGTGCGAGCCCGTCCAGGGTTGGCTCGGGCATCCGCGACAGCGCTCGCTGGGCGTAGGCCCGGAACGCGACGTCGGTCCGGGGCAGGTACTCGATGCGCTCAGGCGAATCGGCTCGGGGGACGCTCGCCGGGACATCCAGATCGTGAGCGAGGCGGAACGCCGCCGTGATCCCGTCGTCGGTCGCGGCCACCCGCAGGTCCACGGCCATCGCGTCGCCGGATGTCGGCAGGAGCACGACCGTCGCCTCGAGCGAGCCGACGTCCCGCACGATCTCGTACAGCGCGACGGCGTCCTCGAGCGCGCCTGGGATCACGAAATCGGTGAAATGGCGGGGCTCGGCCGCGAGGTCGTCGGCCAGGCCGAGCAGCCCGCGTGCGGTCGGATTCGCCCCTTCGATCCAGCCGTCGACCGACGCCTCGACGCGCGGCACCGCCGGGTCCTCCCACCACGTGTCGCCGTCCGGCGCGCGCCAGGCGCCGTCGCGATAGACGTACCAGGACGCGAGTTCGCCCACCAGCCCGCGCTCCCGGACGAGCGCGCGCGGGTACGTCACCCGGAGGCGCTGCTCGAACGCCTCGGGGGAGGCGGCCTGGATGTGACCGAGCGTTCGATGGACGAAGCGCCGGAACGCGGCGTCGTTGCTCGGGATGGTGATGAGGTCAGGGGCCATTGGGCTCCGAAGATTGCCCCTCGATGATCGCGCGGCGAACGTTGCAGGGCCAAGGGGAGGGACCTTGCGCGGAGGCCCGAATGCATTGCGGCGGCGTTGCACCGCCGAAGAGCCGACGGGTGGCCGACGGGCCCCTGGGCTAGGCGGACGGGCCCCGGGGCTAGGCCGACGCCGCTGGCGGGAGCACGACGGCCGAGCGGGCGATCCGCGGGCGAACGGGTCGATCGAGCGAATGCCAGGGAGTCGGCGGGCGTCCGAGGAGCTTCCCGAGCTCGGTCGCACTGACCGCGCGCGAGAACAGGAATCCCTGGCCGACCGGCACGCCGAGGTCGCGGAGCGCGGCCAGCTGCTCGACGGTCTCGATGCCCTCGGCCACCGGTCGGATGCCGAGGGACTGGGCCAGCCTGACGACGGCCTCGACCACGGCCGGACCGCGGTTCGTGTCGAGGTCGGTGACGAAGGCCCGGTCCACCTTGAGGATGTCGATCGGCAGGCGGCTCAGGTAGCTGAGCGACGAGAAGCCCGTTCCGAAGTCGTCGATCGCGAGGCGCACGCCGAGCTCGCGCAGCCGGGCGAGGGTCGCCGCCACGGGCTCGGCGCCGCCGATGAGGATGCTCTCGGTGAGCTCCAGGACGAGCCGCTCGGCGGGCAGCCCGGACGCGGCCAGGCTGGCCGCCACGGACGTGACGAACTCGGGTTCCAGGAGCTGCCGCGCGGAGACGTTCACGGACAGGCGCGCCGGCGTGCCGTCGACCGGCCAGGCCGCGGCGGCGCGCGTCGCCGTCTCCAGGACCCACCGGCCGATCGGGACGATGAGTCCGGTCTCCTCGGCGAGGGGGATGAACTCGGGTGGCGCGACCTCGCCCCGGCTCGGATGGCGCCAGCGAAGGAGCGCCTCGGCGCCAAGGACGCGGGGGTCGGCGAGCGTCACGATCGGCTGGTACGCGACGGACAGCTCGCCGCGCTCGAGGGCCCGTTCCAGGTCAGCCTTGAGCGCGAGCCGCCGGAGGGCCGTGTCGTGCATGACCGGGGCGTAGACCTCGACCCGATCCTTGCCCCGCGTCTTCGCCGTGTACATCGCCGCGTCCGCGCTTCGAAGCAGCGCGCCCGCACGATCGTCCGACCGGGTCGCCACCGCGACGCCGACGCTGGCGTGGACGAAGACCTCCTTGCCGGCATGCCGGAATGGCTGCCCGAGCCGGGCCCGAACCCGCTGCGCGATCTCGATCGCGGTGCCGGCATCGCCCGCCCCTTCCACGATGACCGCGAACTCGTCGCCGCCCATCCGGGCCAGCGTGTCGCCCTCGCGCATGCCGCTCGCGAGGCGCTCGGCGACCTCGACGAGGAGGCGATCGCCCGCGGCATGCCCCAGGCCGTCGTTCACGGTCTTGAAGTCGTCGAGGTCCAGGAACAGGACCGCGGGCCGGGAGCCGCCTCGCGCGACCCGGGCGAGCGCCTGCTC
>DASUHU010000216.1:0-2078 GCA_036273395.1 Candidatus Limnocylindrales bacterium | reverse complement strand
CTCGCGGCGGACCAGCGCGCGCGCCGCGGGTTCGTGGTCGACGTCTCGCACGTCACGGTCGTCGGGCTCTGCGCGGCCTGTGCCGCGGCCGGCGCCGCCGATCGGGTGTGAGCCCGCTCCGACCCGACCTCATCGACTGCTGGATCTACCGCGCCCGACGCGGCGGCGGCATCGAGGTCCTGCTGATCCGGCGCGCGCCGGGGCGGATCCTGCCCGGGCTCTGGCAATGCGTATCGGGCGGAATCGAGCCAGGTGAGCGGGTGGCCCTGGCCGGGCTGCGGGAGGTCGAGGAGGAGACCGGCCTCGACGCCGCCTCGATCGAGGCGTTCTACGACCTCGACCTCGTCAACCAGTTCCACGAGCCCTCGGTCGACGCGGTCGTCATGTCGGCCGTCTTCGCGGTTCGTGTCACGGCCGATGCGCAGGTCCGGCTGTCGCACGAGCACGACGGCATGCGCTGGGTCTCGCTCGACGTCGCACTGGCGGAGGTCGTCTGGCCCGGCTACCGCGAGGCGCTCGAGCGAATCCGGGACGACCTCGGCGATGCCGCGCGGGCGCCGTGGTTCGAGCTGGACCTCGAGGGCCGGCGGCTCGTCGGGGCCTGAGCCGCGGCGGTAGACTGGGGCGCACCCATCAGCGCGACCAGGAGGGTGCCGGGCGTGATCGAGCAGCGAACCGCGGAGCCCACGACCGAGCGCCTGCCCGCATTCCGCTCGAAGGTCGATCGACTCCGCCCGACGTACGGCTTCGAGGACGTCTCGCTGGCGCCGGGCACGGAGACGGTCGAGCCGAGCGACGTCGATCTCGGCCAGGTCTTCTGCGGCCTGACCCTCGACATCCCGGTCATCGCCTCGGCGATGGACGCCGTCGTCGACCCCGCGTTCGCCGGGGCCCTCGCCCGCCTCGGTGGTCTCGCGGTCCTGAACCTCGAGGGCGTGCAGACCCGCTACGCCGAACCGGCCGACGTCCTCGAGCGCATCGCGACCGCACCCGACGCCGAGGTCCACGAGGTCCTCGCGGAGGCGTATGCCGCACCGATCCTGGACTCCCTCGTCGCCCGACGGCTCGAGGAGCTCCACGAGGCCGGATCGAAGGCCGCCGTGGCGGCGACGCCCGGCGCCGCGCGGCGCTGGGGTCCCTTCTGCGCCGAGCACGGCGCCGACCTGTTCCTCGTCCAGTCGCAGGTCAGCAGCGCCCGTCACCTCGCGACCGGCTATGACCCGCTGTCGCTCGCCGAGTTCACCCGGTTCATGCCCATCCCCGTCGCCGTCGGCAACACGACGAGCTCCGAGGCCGCCTACCTCCTCATGGAGCAGGGCGCCGCGGCCGTGTTCGTGGGCGTCGGGCCGGGCGCGGCCTGCACGACGCGGGAGGTCCTCGGCATCGGGGTCCCGCAGGTCACGGCCATCTCCGATGTCGCCGCGGCCCGCGACGCCTACCTCGACCGGACCGGGCGGTACGTGCCCGTCGTCGCCGACGGCGGGATGCGCCGCGGTGGCGAGCTGGCCAAGGCGATCGCCGCGGGCGCGGACGTGCTCATGCTCGGGTCGCCGCTCGCGCGCGCCGCGGAGGCGCCGGGGCGCGGCGTGAACTGGGGCATGGCAGCCCCGTCGCCGGTGCTGCCCCGCGGGACCCGGATCAAGGTCGGGACCGCCGGCCCGCTGGAGCAGATCCTGAACGGGCCCGCGGGCGTGACCGACGGCTCGCAGAACCTCATGGGCGCGCTGCGCCAGTCGATGGCGGCGCTCGGCGCCCGGTCCATCGCCGACATGCAGCGGGTCGAGATGGTCTACGCCCCGGCCGTCGCGACCGAGGGCAAGTCCTGGCAGCGGCGGGGCGGCTGATCCGCCCCCGCGGCGGCGTTGGTGGCTGCGCTCCACGCTCGCGCAGCGCGCGGTGCGCTCGCGTTCGGTGCTCGCCACCGCCTTGCCTCGCGGCCGGCTGAGCCGCCCTGCAAGGTGGATGACGTCGGCGAGCAGCTGGCGAGCTGGGGCAAGGTCGCCCGGCTCGAGACCCGTGGCCGAGTGAGCGGCCAGCGCGCGGTGGCGGCCGTCGGCTTCGTGGAGGAGCCCGACGGG